>CAIYDX010000025.1 GCA_903925005.1 uncultured Geobacteraceae bacterium | reverse complement strand
GTCAAGGTAGTCCCTGAGTCCGCCGAGGCCTTGTGGGAATATGGCGACTTCCTTCACCGTGCCACCGGTCAACGACTTTGCCAGCGTGGGAACCGCCCCGCCAGGTCTGTGCTGCTCTTGCCAAAATGAATATGGCAGTCCAACGGCAAGAAGCAAGTCGCCATCGGTCTCCGCCACCTTTTGGCAATGTTCGACGAAAACCGGGTAATACCTTACCAGTTCTTCCATTGTTTTCAGGTAAGAAGACCCCGATGACAACAGCGCTTCTTCCCCTATCAGCAGATTCTCCCCGTTGTAGCTGAAGGCGGAAATTATCCTTCCCTGTCGTTCGCTGTAAATCCACTTTGCCGATGAAAATCCGAGATCACAAACCAGCACGTCCATGATTGTCTCCTTTATTGGTGCAGATTATGGGTGATTGAAGCCCACTGCTTATATAATCACGATGGGGGGAAGGTTAATGGACAACAAATTGGTGCATTTTTTGGTGAAAAGACACCAAGACCCCGATAATGGAGACAATTATGGACTTGAAACAGTACCCAATAATGGATATTGGATCCCGGATACCAAAATGGAACCATTCATGGCGCCATAGATGGCAAACTTGCTATCGAAGCAGGCGGGGGTCGATGGTCCCATTCATGACAAGACTTTTAAGTCTCCTATTTGCCCTGCCGAGGATGTCACGGACGTTTGCGACTGAACACCCGAGGCGTTCGGCAATCTCGTAATTGGAAAGCCTGCCTTCATTCGAAATCCCCAGGGACATGTGGAGTATTTGCTGTTCCTTCTTGGTGAGGTAATGACAGACCGCGTGATATATTGCTTCGATATCGGGTTTCTTACTCCTTCTCTTCGTGCGTTGCTTCATGGAGATAGAATCGAGATCATCCGAACAGAGATGAGAAGGCACAGAGTTCGAACCATTCGAGCTGTCATCGGGATTCGGAGTAAACAGGCTTACCTGCCTGCGGAATATTTTCCAGAAGGCCGCTTCAAAGGAAATTTCCTTTGTTTTGACGCGCAGGGTGGCAATCATCGCAGCCTCGAATGCTTCTTGCATGTAGTCGCACTCTTCGTATGGCGAAAAGTTGCGATACCTCGAAATATTCCCTTTGATGACAGCTTCATTGTCTCTGACCCACTCAACCGCCGATAGATAATCCATATCTCCTCCTTGAAAATAAAAAAAGCCAGTCACGGAGACGTACTCCGATGACCAGCTTTGCCATGGCTCTAGGTACAGAGCCTGGCCGTGCCAGAACGATACTTGGTGTTGTGATTAAGCGGACTAAATCCGGATAAGGAACTACCTTGGTCCGGATTTAGATTCACTGGTCCCTGCTGCATAATTTTGTGCAGTAAGGCCCAAGTGTTATATTTTTCTACGAGGGGGGGTTACGTCAGCTTCACGCCAAGGCAGGAAGCAATGCGAATTATGTCCTCCGGTGAAGCGCACTTTCTCAGATGGTCTTCAACTCTTCGCCGGATTATTACTGTGTCCCACTCGGGACGGACATGTGTTCCGCATATCTGAATTGAACCGTTCAAAGTTATTGAAACAGCTCTATTCCGGCACGCCTGCTCTATGTCGTTGATATTTGGAATGCCATTGACAAGAGCATATGTGCCTTCTGTACATGTGATGGTCTGTCTTGTTCGCCGTAGATACGAAATTACGGTCTTCATTGCTTCATTTGGGAATAGGCACTTCATCTTTCTTCCTACCTATCAAACGCTTCTTTATTGGTTAAAAAAGGTTAGATAATGGTTAGAGTGTTGTGGATAACTTCGTAACATCCTGAAAATTATTACTTTCCAAGATTATGCCAGTCGGTCTAAGGTCAATAATCTGGTAAGTCAAAGGTCAATAAATGCGTCGGTCAAAAGTCAATAGCAGTAGGTCAAAGGTCAATATCGGGTCGGTCATAGGTCAATAGCCGGTCGGTCAAAGGTCAATACCTCCTTTTAACCGCTACCAGGTCCTCCTTGAACTCCCATGTTTCCAGGAAACCAATCTTGCTGAGCAGATCGAGAGCCTTCTTCAACTCGACTTTGAAATGCTTCGTGGTCATTTCCGATCCGCAAAGCTGCACCAGGGTGGCAATCTTCACCGGGAATGGTTGACGGTGGCTGGCCCAGTACATGGAACAATTGCCAGTATTTTAAATGGACTGCCGGTCCTGACGGGAAAATCGCGGACGCTGCTGCGTCGATTACCGATCTTGGTGGCTGTTACTGCATAAACAGCAGCTGCGGCATGGGTGCCCATGCTCAGATTAAGGTTGCAAACGATGCCGCACTGGGTCGGGTTTTTGGGAATGCCGATAATTACAAGGATTTCCTGGAGAAGAACCTCGACAAGAACGTCGGCCAGATCGATGGCGAAGTGAAATCCTATGATGGCGCCCAGGCGCTCGGCTTTCAGGGGAACTGGCGTCAGTTCAACGCGTTTCGCTCAGAGATGCAGTCTCTTGGGGACTTTACCAATGCTGCGGCGGTCAACCAGGTGGCGTCAAAATACGGACTCAGTTCCGGTCAGGCACTGCAGATGAAGGCACAATTCCAGACTGCTAAGCAGTTTTCAGAATCCCAGGAAATGTCCGGCAAACTGGGTGGGTCGATCAACGCCGGCGCCGAAATGGGCAAGGTTATCGCTTCGGAAAGCGCCGGAAAAGTTCAAGGAATTTATATGTCCGGAGGGTACGACCATTACCAGACCATGGCTTCTAATGACGTTACTGGAAGGGGAGCCCGATACGACTTGGTCAGAGGAGCAGCCGATCAGATGGTCGGTAAGATCGCGCCTCAACTGAAAAGCGATCCGGAAATGTATCAGGGCGGCAAATTGACCGACCAGGGGTTCGCGCAGATGCAGAAGGCGATGGAGGGGCAGAACATTTCCTTCACTACGCCGGACGGCAGGCAGACGATGAACGTCGGGATGGACGGGAATGTGGTGAATTCGACCGAGCAAGGTGTTGTGGCTTCCGGAGATAAGGCCCGGGCCGAAACCTTGAAGCAGGAACTGAAGGCTGGCGGCTTTGGTAAAAATGCCGTCGCGGAAGTCGACAGGATGACGAAGAGCGGCAAGGGCTTCTCGTATGAGTTTGCCAAGGATAGGAACGGCAACGTCGAATCGTTTTCGATCAGCCGAGGTGGCGATGTCAGCAGAAAGGATATGGCAAGCTTCCGCGTTGGGAGGGATGCTGAAAGCGTAAATAGAAATGTTCAGACCGTCGATCAAGGGTTGCGTTCAACTATAGGTAATCAGACTTGGCGCGGCAATCGGGGGATTACCGACAATTTCCATCAGGACACCTATACCGATGCTCGCGGAACACATAGTCGTTACTCATGGACTGACAAAGCAGGACACAAGCACATTGCTTCGGGTACGCCGAGCACATCTTTTGACCTCAAATCGAGTCTGGGAACAGCCGATGAGCGTGCCTTGCTCTACTGGCTTCTGAACAGAGCGTGGGGGATAGAAGGGAGTACCGGCCCTTTCAATGTTCTGCAAGGATACGCCGACAAGGACCGTTTTCGCGCACTTGTTAATGGGTACCGCGAGAGAAACCATATTGATCCGTCTTTGGCCCAGAAGTTCGCCGATGTTCTGACCAGGCATGTTAAGAATGACAAGGAAGCTAGTCGCACGGATTTCAGGTCTCGCTTTGATAGCCTCTGCTGCAGTTTCGCTCGGGCGCGCAAATATGAAAACATTCCTGATGTAGAGAAACGGGAACGTCTTAAATTCGTCGGGGAAATGCGATCTCTCCTTGCAGAAACGTGTCTGGCTGCCTTGGAGCCGGATCTTATTATTCTGGACGAGTTCCAGCGTTTCAAGCATCTTCTGGACGCGGAAAGCGAAACGAGCCGGCTTGCCCATGGCCTGTTTGATTATGCAGATGAAAACTCCCGTGCTCGTGTTCTTCTTCTTTCTGCGACTCCTTACAAGATGTACACGCTCTCCGAGGAATCAGGCGAAGATGACCATTATGAGGATTTCATGCGTACCATGCGTTTCCTGGAGCCGGGAAACACCCCTCTCTTCGAAAAGCTGGTAGGTAATTATCGTCGGGAACTTTATCGCCTTGGGAACGGCGGCAGCGAAATGCTCGAAGAATCCAAACTTGGTCTGGAAGCGCAACTTCGCCGAATCATGGTTCGGACTGAGCGGCTCGCAGCAACTGAAGACCGTGATGGCATGCTTGCGGAAGTGCCCCCTGTCAACGTAACTCTCGAAACTCAGGATCTGGATGCCTACCTGGGGATGCAGAGAATAACGAAAGTTCTGGATCAGGGGAATGCTCTCGAGTACTGGAAGTCGGCTCCTTATCTGCTCAATTTTATGGATGACTACAAGCTGAAACAGGTTTTCGTTGACGCTATCAGCGTTCCTATTAAAAATGATGAGCTTGCCGATGCCATTGCAGCCTCTGATAACCTTCTCCTTCCTTGGGATGAAATTGCCAAATATCACGAAATTGATCCAAATAATTCTCGCCTGCGCGGTTTGCATGCAGATGTTATAGAAACCGGTGCCTGGCGGTTACTCTGGATTCCCCCGGCTCTTCCGTATTATCGGCTTGAGGGACCTTTCGCAGATCCGGCCTTACGTAAATTTACCAAGCGATTGGTTTTTTCCTCCTGGCGGATGGTTCCCAAGGTCGTGGCAACGATGCTCAGTTATGCTGTAGAGAGAAGGATGATTTCCTCATTCGAAGAACATCCTGAAAATTCGCTGGATGCCAGGAAACGACGGCGGCCTCTCCTTCGCTTTGCCCGCACTGACGAACGATTAACCGGCATGCCATTGCTAGGGCTTCTCTATCCGTGTACGACACTGGCGAAGTATTGCGACCCTCTCCTGTATGATAAAAATGATGACTTACCGTCTCTGGTAGAGGTACTAGAATGGGCACAGCGGATAATTGAACAACTGCTGGCAAACATCAAGTCTGGTGCCGAAGGTACCGGTCCCGAAGACGAAACATGGTACTGGGCGGCACCGATTCTACTTGATCTCCAATTTGATGCCGACTTGTCAAAAGAATGGTTACGTTCCCCTAACCTCGCGGGTAGTTGGTCTGACGGCACCCATGATCAGCAGGAAGGCGGCGAGGACGAGTCTGCTTGGTCTGCTCATGTGGAATATGCCCTGAAGCTGGCAAATGGAGAACTTACTTTAGGCCGAAAGCCGGCTGATCTCTCACTTGTCCTTGCACAAATCGCGGTTGCCGGACCGGGTGTCACAGCTCTCCGGTCGTTAGCCAGGGTTACCGGAGGGGTCAATAACATTACCTCGGTCATTAAAGGGTATGCCGGGCAGGTTGCCTGGCGTTTTCGATCCCTGTTCAATCTCCCCGAAGTGACAGCCTTTATTAGAGGCCTGAACCGTGAAGAACCTTACTGGCGGAGAGTAGTCGAATACTCAGCAGCAGGAGGACTACAGTCGGTACTTGATGAATATATACATACCCTGCGAGAGTCACTGGGGCTTGTAGATCATGCTCCAGAGGAGATCGCCCGGCAGGTTGCCAGTGTTATGGGGGAATCGCTCAGTCTACGGACGTCAACCCTTGGGGTAGATGAAGTAGTCGTAAATGCGGATAGTAAAACCGTCAGGGTGGAAGGAAAAAGAATGCGTGGGCATTTTGCTCTCCGCTTTGGGGAGGAAAAAAACGATGATGGCGCTATTATCACACGTGCGGGGCAGGTAAGGGATGCTTTCAATTCTCCGTTCTGGCCGTTTGTTTTGGCGACGACTTCAGTGGGACAGGAAGGGCTCGACTTTCACACCTATTGCCATGCTGTTGTTCACTGGAATCTACCTTCGAACCCAGTTGATATGGAACAGCGGGAAGGACGTGTCCACCGTTACAAGGGACATGCAGTACGCAAGAATCTGGCAAGTCATTATGGAACCTGAATCGTTCTAAAAGAGCGCTAGTCGTAAAAACCATTCCGGACGGCATCCGGTATGCGTAGCAGCGTAGACCAGTCTGGTGAAGATGGCTGGCAGATTGAACCGGCGGTTAAACCGATACTGGCACTCACCAAGAT
>CAIYDX010000024.1 GCA_903925005.1 uncultured Geobacteraceae bacterium | reverse complement strand
GCAGATACAGGCGATCATCCAGCCAATAATGGCACAGTACAATATCCCAACAAACACTGATTTTATTGCGGCACCATATACCGCTAATCATACTGGCCTCGACCTACTGTTCGACATGGTTGCTATTGCAGCAAATAACGGCACTATGACCGTGACCAATAAAACAAACGGAGCACCTGTCCTCACCACTGTACTTAACGGCACGACTCTGAGCGGTACAGTGACCACTGGCAATCTTCCCGCAATGCCTACCAAGGTAGTCGGCGCGGTTTATGTTTACACAGTAACTCCTGTGATTACCGTTGGCGGGACGGCAACTTTTAATGCCATAGTGCTTGGAGTGGCCAACCAGAGCGTAACTTGGAGTGTAGTTGAGTCCGGTGGTGGCAGTATTACCAGTGCCGGGGTTTACACAGCATCGGCAACTGCAGGGACATACCATATAAAGGCTACAAGCGTGGCTGATGCTACCCAAACAGCTACAGTTGCAGAGATAATAACCTCTACAGCAAATATTGGCGGTGGAGGTGGGACTACTATTCCGATTAGTGGGCTTCTTGGTGGGGCGATCCAAGGGAAAACGCTCTCCTTAACAGGAACTGCAGCGAAAATCGCAACAACATCCAGCTATACCAATGGCATCACTACTGATGGAACTAACCTTTTCTACACTGACGGCAGCTCAATCTGTCAGATGAATATCGCTACTGGCGTAATCACCACACTGGCAGGTGTTGTAAGTACTAGCGGATCGGTAGACGGTACTGGTACAGCCGCCCGGTTTTTAGGTCCATACGATCTTACAATTGTGGGGCCATATCTGTATGTTCTGGATGGCAATAATGGCACGATCAGGAAACTAGAAATATCAACTGGTAAGGTCACAACTTTCGCAGGACAGACCGGTGTTATTGGGCATACGGATGGCACTGGAACTGCGGCGGTTTTTAGTGAACCATTTGGCATTACTAACGATGGGACTAATCTCTATGTCACTGACAACGGCTGTATTAGAAAAGTCGAAATCGCAACTGCAAAAGTAACTACTATCGCAGGAGTCTCAACACAAACTCAAGGCCATGTGGATGGCACCGGAACCGCAGCTAGATTTGGCCAGATAATCGGAATAACGACAGACGGCACAAATCTCTACGTTGTAGATCCAATTTTTGTGTCTGGGGCTATTGCGATGCCAATGGCCGGTACAATACGAAAAATAGTGATTTCGACAGGCGAAGTAACAACCATTGCTGGTAGCACAACTGTTATTGGTACGACAAATGGTATAGGCACTGCAGCTACATTTTCATATCCTTCGAGTATAACTACCGATGGGGTTAATCTTTACATAACTGAACAAGGAGCCTCTGAAATAAGAAAAATTGTTATATCAACGGGTGAAGTTTCTAAAGTAGCATCTGGTCTTTTTGGTGGTGGTGGTATTACAACGGATGGTAATGCCATATATACTGTTAATGCTGCTATTTATAAAATAAATTGAAATTAAGCCGAATTTGTAATTTAAGTTATCTGTAATGTGGACCATAACGCCCACCGTAAAGCCCAATAACGCCAGGCTTTACGGTGGGTGTTTGGTCTCATCAGGCTATAGCGCTTTTCCAAGATTAATCTTCAAACTAAGCTTTGGCGTGGCTCTACGAGCCGGGCTTTCGTGAATCAAGCCAATATAAGCCATTGTCTTGACCCTTCGGGCTTCAATCCCTAACGCAAAATCAGGCGCGTGGCTTTAATAAATGAAATAACTGCTACACCGGCATGTCAGGATATCGATATTGTAACTCACACTATTTCTGACTTGCTCGTTTAATTTGCATATATTTTCGCATGTACTCAAGGTTACGTTCTTGCCAGGATTTTTGGGCAAGTTTCTTGCGTGCTGCACGGTCTTCTGGTGATATCCGCGGACGGCCAGGTCCTGGTGTTTGTAATCGGGCAGCGCCATCTTTTTTGTAGCCGAATACTGCCGTAGCCACAATTTTTTTAACGATCAGGCGTTTTATATCAAGTATTCCGCGCATTTTGTCGTCGAGGGTATTCTCGGCAACCATGTATGTTATTTCCACTTGCCCAGTCTGTGTTATCCGGTGAAGGCGATCTTCAGCTTGTTCAAGGGTGGTCGGAGTCCAATCCAGTTCAACAATCAATGCTTTGCGAGCTGCTGTGAGTGTGATTGCAGTTTGAGCCGCCTTGAGCGAGCAGACAATAACTTTTGTTGAAGGGTCTTTCTGGAACGATCGAATAGCACTTGCCCGAGCTGCAGGACTCTGGTCGCCGGATATGAAAAGAGCACCTTCAAACCGTTCTTGAATTAATCGTTGTGTTTCAATGTGATACGCAAAAACTACAAGTTTTTCGTCTTTAACATTATTGCTAATCCATTCACAAGCCGCTTCAGCTTTGCCAGTTCCTGCTAAGCTGCGCAGCACTCCAATCTGTTTTAATGCCTCATTGCGGTAAAGAGGGTAAAGATTGGCTATTCCCATAATTCGAGAAACGCTAGCATCTTCATCCTCTTTGTCTGAATCTAATATATTGTCGCTATTTATGTTTTTAGTTTTTAACCATTCACTAAAATCACTATATGCTTGATCGTACTCCACACGATTAGATATGCCGCAGAAAACTAAATCAATCAACTTATCCGGTAAGTCTGATAGGACGGAGTTTTTTTCCCTTCGCATATAGCAGCCAGATGCAATTAAGCGGCTGTTTAGCTCCGACAGATTGCCGGATCCTGAATAGTTCCAGCCATAGTAATTATTTAATGTGGCTCGGCAATATCGTGCAGCATAAAAATAAAATCCTCCGAGCGCGGAAAGGAGGCCTGGCACAAGTGTCAGCAAGGTTAATAATTCGGAAGGCCGGTTCATAATTGGCGTTCCGGTCGTTAAATATGTTTTTTTCAGGCCACTTGATCTGTTCCGGAGTAACGAAAGGTATTCTTTTACGCCCTGCGTGCGCTGTGAATCATGAGTTTTCAGATATTGGGCCTCATCACATACAATGGATGTTGCAGCAGGAAAATGCTCAGTAAGTGAAAACTTCCCGAAGCTCTCATAATTAACGATAATTATTTCAGCGTCTTCTAAAACAGTTCCAGTGTCTTTTTTTGTCATTCCGTTAACATGTACTGACCGGTGTGGCAACCACTCGGAAATTTCATCTCTCCAACTCAAGCGAGCAATCGATGGGCAGATAATTATTACTGGCCAGGAATTATTTATTTCCAGTGCAGCTAGCACCTCAATTGTTTTACCGAGTCCTTGCTGATCAGCCAAAATACATTGTGATTTATTAACTAACATTTCTAATGCTACCCACTGATGAGGCATAAATGCATCAGATAACGGTTTCGGTATGAGCGCTGCAAGTACTTGCCGGTTTTCCTGCGAGATATTTAAAGCGGCACTCATGCCACTGTATATTTTTTCTTTTTCGTGCGCTTGTGTATAAGTAGCAGACAATAAAAACTGTATTTTGTCTTTAACAGGTGCAAGTGTGGTCGAGACGTTCTCATCTGCAAGCCACAAAGACATTTTTTCAATATTCCAGGTTGTGAGTCGGACCGAAAACGTGGATCTGTCCTCCCACTGCAATGCAGAGAACATATTTTCATCTTTTTCTGGATCGCCGGTTTGAGAGCCGATTAAATCGGATACAGAATTGCGGGAAAAGCCCCTTACAATCAGATATTCTGCATCATCAGATAGTTTTGCCTCACGAACGCCTATGAGACTATCCCAATCTTTGGATTTATTCAAAGTTAGACCATATTTTGTTGCTAGGTTGGTCAGATCGTCTGCGTTTTCCTTACAGAGTTCAGCAGACCAGACTTTTTCATCTGGAATCCAGCAGGAGCAAATCAATTTATTTTTAAGAAAATATTTCACATCGTCGTGATAACTGGTTTTAATTATAAATTTTCTGATCCCACTTTTATCAGCTTTTACGTCAACGGTGCCGCTGACTACATCACGTTTACCTAATCGTCGTATGGGTTTTTCTGATTTTTTGAGGATTTCAAGCATCGAATCAATATCAAAAATCCCAGCTGACCTCAATTGCTTTTGATATCGCTGAACTAAAGATAGCGCTGCATAGCGTTCCGCCGCCGACCAGATATTTTTTTTGGCTAGTGCATGGCCGAGAGGTGCATCGGAAGAAGAAAAGCCACATCCGTCGCTCGAAAATGCCCAGTCACAGCGGTCTGCAAGATAAGAAATTGCATTTTCAATCTTTGCGTCACACATCATTACATCCCAGTTTTGCGTCTTTAACATATTTGTTGTAGAAATTAATACATCAAAACACATATGCAGTCAACTACAGTTTTATGTCTTTAACATTATTTTGACACGGAACATATCAAATATTTTGGGTCTCCAACCTCAAGCCGTCAACAAAATAAAAATGTGGCGCTCTATTTCAACAGCGAACATGCCGCTGTAGGAGCACCGAAGGTGCCCAACGCCGCCAGAACTCGCGACCTTGGGATTCAAATCACACCGCCTTGCTTTCTGACCTTCCCCCGCTTCCGCTATTCATACGTCGCGCCAATCCCGAATCCGGAGAATAATTTTCTCGGACCCCCCAATTTATTCAGCTTCGCTTCATAAATCGGTCCCCCCAAGATAATTACCGCTTCGCTTTCTCCATCTCCAGGCGCGGCCTTTCAGTCCTTTGTCACGCCGCATGATCGCTCCAGCTCCCCCAGGACAGACGCTACGGAGTACCCCATCGGTTTAGTTGTCGTGTGTGCAATGCCCCTTTCTGTTCTCTGAGTTTCGCCCCGCAGTTAGAGTGACGGGGACGAAATCTCAAGGAACATAAGAAAGGGACATAAATCATGCACACACAAACGACAACAGACAGAGAGATTATCGGGGGAGTCCCAACTCAGGATCATAAGTTTGAAGCCCTTAAAAACATTCACAACGCCCTGGTCGACGCCATGAAATCAATCAACATCAAGGGCCGTAACGAATTGATAGCCATCATCGACCTACAGCACGCCATGAGCCGTATATCAAACGCGGTCAATATCCTAAAAGCAGCCAACTAAGAAAGGAGCAACATCCATGAACGTCTACGAAATCATTACTAACAGGATATGCGAACAACTCGAAGCCGGTACAATCCCGTGGAAAAAGTCCTGGAACGCCAAAACACAGGCTCCGCGCAACTTCACCAGCGGCAAGCTCTACAGCGGAATCAACGTGTTCATCCTGCTTTCGGCTCGTTTTCAGTCACCGTATTTCCTGTCTTTCAAACAGACCACCGAGAAAGGCGGCGTGGTTCGCAAAGGTGAGAAAGGTTTGCCGATTGTTTTTTGGTCAACAACAGAGAAGGAGGACCCGGAGACCGGCGAAATGAAGAAGTCCGGATTTTTGAAGTACTACACTGTTTTTAATGCAATGCAGATCGACGGTTTGAAAGATGTTCCAGCCGTCGAGATCAGCACAGTAGCCGAAGGCGCTGAAGAATTCGACCAGGCTGCCTATATCGTCGCCGGCATGCCGAACAGCCCGAAAGTCAAGCACGGCTATTCTCGGGCCTGTTACATCCCGTCAAGGGACGAAATCAATATGCCACTCATGACATCCTTTACCGGCGGCGCTGAGTACTACAGCACCTTATTCCATGAACTTTCGCATTCAGTAGGCCATGAAAGCCGCCTAAACCGTAAGGGCATCGCTGAAACTTCGCATTTTGGAAGCGCTGAATATTCCAAGGAAGAACTTGTTGCAGAATTCGGTTCCGCATTCCTTTGCGCCGAGGCCGCAATCAGCCCCTCAGTGATTGAAAATCAGGCAGCATATATTCAGGGATGGTTGAAGGCTTTGAAAGGCGACAGCAAACTTTTAATCAATGCAGCCGCCCAGGCACAGAAGGCCGCTGATTACATAATGAAGAGACTGGAGGTAGCAGTGTAGTTTCAGACAGGGGGGGGGGCCGGGGGGGACATAGTCCCCCCCGGTTTTAAGTATCGGGCGACAGCCCCAAAAGCCAATCGGCGGAGCATTGTAGGACCCTTGCGATCTCAGCGAGCTGTAAAGCTCCTGGCGCTCGCCTGGCACGTTCCCAATTTTGCCACCCGACTCCCGATACGCCTACCAATTCAGCGGCCTGTATCTGTGTAAGTCCGATTTCCTCACGTCTCGACAATATTTTCCGGCCCAGGGCAACTAACCGTTCGTTGTTTACCTCCGGCACAGCGCCAGTGGGCCTACCAACTTTTGCCATTATTTTCACCGATCCCATAAATAATAAACCAACAAATGTTAGTATTTTGTTGTTGCATTAACTAACAATTGTTAGTATATTGTGCAACATAAAAAACACGAGGTTGGCAACAGAGTACGTAGCGGGCGGGTTGTCTCCCCCTCGCGTATATTAATACTAAAAGGGAAAAAACACCATAGCACACCATGTTGCCCCACGGGGGCAGAAAGGAGAAGAAATGGGCCGAAAAGTGAGCGTATCAGGACTAACAGAATACTTATCCGTTGGTCGGTCGACTCTAGAACGGTTGCGAAAAACCGAAAATTTCCCGCAGCCGGTGAAAATCGGGAACCTAAAACGCTGGGACATCGATGCGATTGAGCAATGGATTACATCAACCAACCAACAGAAAGCGGCATAACCAAAGTAAGGAGGGATCGGATGAGAATAGTGCGAATGAGGGAAGTTATTATTCACGAAGCTGGCGGTTATTAGACATGACTACGTCCAGCACTTATTGTGCTGGTTACGATGATTGGGGTGTCTGTAATTGGTCTCAGCCTACGACAATGGTGGGGTATATATCACCCACGCCTTTTGCCAGCAGTATCCCGGTTTATCAAATACCAAGTGACCGCCAGATAGACATGACTACGTCCAGCACTTATTGTGCTGGTTATGATGATTGGGGTGTCTGTAATTGGTCTCAGCCAACAACATTGGTTGGGTATATTGCGCCTTCACAAGGCACGTTCGGCGGTTCCTGTGTTTGTCCGCTAGGAAATCAATACTCATGCATGGCGAACCCCAATGCCGGCGGGGCCTATCAATGCTCTCCATATTCTTGCCAAGGTGGAATCAACCAAGTTATGGATCCATCCTCTTACCAGAACGACGGCCAGAAAGACGCCTCCGGGAATTGTCTCGGGCAGATTTATATTTTTAGCGGCCAGCCGGATCGATGTAGACCGCCGGGCCTGACGGTTGGCGAGCTTAATAACTGCTGTGCAGGTGGTCAGCAAGTAATACCTGAGAACACCGGCAGCAATTTAGGTACTTACTACAGTATGCTCACATATATTTATAAAGTTGGTCAAGTGGGTTATGGCTCATATCTCGCTTCACAGGGGGCCGATGGAATGGCGGCAGCAGGAGAGTATGCAACAGAACATCCGGACGTTTCAAACGCAATCGCGAGCGCGGAGGAGGGGATTGCTAATGGCGAGGAGGGAAGTCAGGCATTCATGGATGGCCTTTCAACTTTTACAACTGATATGTTGGCAAGTCCCGCAATAATATTCGCAATTGTCGTTTTCGTTGCAATGAAAGTACTCATGGGTGGTGGGTGCGACGCAATGGATGTCCAGACTACAATGGCTAGAGATTCCGGTATGTGTCATGTAGTCGGAGGTTATTGTGAGAAAAGTTTCTTAGGAACATGCATTCAGCATGCAACAGGTTATTGCTGTTTCAACTCAAAGTTCGGGCGAATTCTAGAGGAGCAGGGTCGGCCGCAGTTACCAGCTTTCGGTCGTGATGGCGGATGGGGTGATCCTGGCTCGCCAAATTGCAGGGGAATGACTCCAAATGAGATGGCCAGTCTTGACTATAATCTGATCCACCTCGATGAATATTATGTGACAATTGAGAGCGATCTGGCAAACAAGTTTAGTGGACCCTTTGGTCAAGACAATAATGCTTTTAGTTTAAGATGGTAGTTTCTGCTTTTGATTTTGGTTC
>CAIYDX010000023.1 GCA_903925005.1 uncultured Geobacteraceae bacterium | reverse complement strand
CGCGGCCCTGCTGATGAAGAAAGCGACCGCATGGACTGCCAGCCGCTTCGAGTACTACCAGAAGCTGGCAGCGCTTACGTACGAGAAAAAGTAGTTTCCAGCAGTAAGAAATGATACAATCCAGCCCCGCAGAGCAATCTGCGGGGCTTATTATTTGATTATCCGGAGATGCCATCATGCTTGACAATACCAATGATCTTGGTGCGGCACTATTCAAAACCTGGACCGAAAAACAGCGCAGCGACGAGATCGAAAAGCTGGTGCAGGGATTTCGCAACGGCGTACCGGTTGGGATCCTCTGCAAGATGTCCGAGACTATTGCCGGCGACAAAAAGAAAGCCAGGAAGTACCTCAAAAAGTTCATGAGTTCGGCCGAACGCACCGCGGCAGTTGCGTCCGCAACCGGGGCGATGAGCCCGATAGTAAAGTCATTTCTGTTCTAGAAATGCCGGAGACTGCCATGACGAAAGTATTTATCGCAGGATGTGGTTACATCGGCGAACGGATAGCACGCCTTTGCCGGGAGACCGGGGCAGAGGTTACTTGTATGGTCAGATCGCCTGAACATGCATCACGGCTCGAATCCGCCGGTTTTACCGCCATTGCCACCGCCCTGGATGACAGCGACGCCCTTTCGGCATTGAATCTGGCGGACCATATAATTTTCTATCTCGTTCCCCCACCAGGTGGAGGGATCATCGACAGCCGCACCAGAAACTTTATAGTGCAGCTGGCCAAAGCGGAACGACCGGCAAAAATCGTCTACATGAGTGCTACTTCGGTATACGGCGCCGCCGGTGGTGAAGTGGTAACGGAAGAGTCCCCGACTCTTCCCGATACGGCAATGGGAAAGCGCCGTCTCGATGCCGAGGCTGCCTTTCGCGACTACGGCGCAGTGAGCGGCATTCCGGTCGTAATTCTGCGGGTAAGCGGCATTTATGGTCCGGGACGGCTGCCGCTGATGCAGATCAGTCAGGGACAGCCGCTTCTGAACGAGGACGAGTCAGGTCCGAGCAATCGTATCCATGCCGACGATCTGGCTGCAGTCAGCATTGCCGCAGCTGAAAAAGGGACGGATGGCGATCTGTTCAATGTCAGCGACGGGCATCCGTCAAGCATGACCTCGTATTTCAACGCCTGCGCCGATGCTCTGGGATTTCCGCGTCAGCCGCAGGTGACAATGAGTGAAGCCCGTATTGTTATGCCGCCATTACTGTTTTCCTATGTCAGTCAGTCGCGAATTGTCGATAACAGCCGGATGCTGAATTGCCTCAACGTGAAACTTCGTTACGCAACTCTTGATAAGGGACTTGCAGCCTCTGTTTCTCAAGTCCCGGTTCAGCTTATTAATTTGCCAAAATACCAGGGAACTGGTATATTATAGCTAACCGAAAACTTTGCGGGGATTCTAACGAGTCCTCATTTGCCCTGGTAACTGTCCCTCCTAGTTACCGGGGTGTTTTTTTCAGTATACGGGTGTTACGGTTGACGCACCGGAGCCGTTGTGTTTTAATCAGGCAGTGGAAACTGAAGCCTACATAGCAATTGGTTCCAACCTCGGGAACCGTGAACTCAACCTGCTGCAAGCCATTGCCGAGGTTGGCAGGCTGCCGGAGAGCAGGGTGACGGCACTCTCGTCGTTTTATGAGACATCGCCGGTGGGCACTGTAGCACAGGATGCGTTTTACAACGCGGTAATCAGACTCTCGACACGGCTTGACGCCCGTTCTCTGCTGATCTCCATGCTTAAGATCGAAGATGACATTTTTAAACGGGTCAGGACGATCCATCAGGGACCACGCCGGATGGACCTTGATCTTCTGCTCTACGGCGACAGGATAATTAACGAGGAAAACCTTGTAGTCCCTCATCCCCGTCTTGCGGAGCGCCGCTTTGTGCTGCAGCCGCTCTGTGAAATAGCGCCGGATCTGCTGCACCCGCTTATCGGGAAGAGTGTACATGAACTGCTGGATTCACTGAAATCCGACGAGACCGTTGTTAAATTATGAGGAGTGAACCAGCGTGATCAGATTATTGATTATGGGCCTGCTGCTGTACATAGGCTACCGCATTGTTATTTCACTGACCTCTGCCGGAAAGCCGCCGTCAAAGCCGGCCGGCAGCCGGGATTCCGGCGAAGAAACCTTTCGCGATCCGGTTTGTGGACTCTACGTAACCGAGGAGATGGCGATCATCGGCCGGCATGACGGCCAACGCCACTATTTCTGTTCCATGAATTGTCTTGAAAAATACCGGGAACAACTTGATCATAGTTCACATAATAACCCCGATAAATCGGGATAAGTGCGTTCACGAAATCTTTTCTACACAAGACTGCAGAAAACATTTCTAACTTACTAAACGTGGAGGAGTAGATGAAATTTTTTATCGACACAGCAGATGTAAAGGAAATCCGTGAAGCACACGCACTCGGCCTGGTTGACGGCGTAACTACCAACCCGTCACTGATTGCCAAATCCGGACGCAAGTTCAAGGATGTCATCAAGGAGATCGTCTCCATTGTCGACGGTCCGATTTCCGCCGAGGTGATCTCGCTGGATGCGCCCGGCATGATCAAGGAAGGCAAAGAGCTTGCTAAAATCCACAAGAACATAGTGGTCAAGTTGCCGATGACCCCCGAAGGGCTCAAAGCCTGTAAAGCTCTTACCGAAAAAGGGATCAAGATCAATGTGACCCTTATTTTCACCCCGATGCAGGCGCTGTTGGCGGCCAAAGCGGGCGCCACCTACGTATCCCCATTTGTCGGCCGGCTTGACGATATTTCGCAGGACGGCATGGGGATCATCGAAGAGATCCGCACTATCTTCGACAACTACGGCTACATGGCCGAGATCATCGTGGCCAGCGTCCGCAATCCGATCCATGTTCTCAACTCGGCTCTGATCGGCGCCGACATTGCCACCATCCCCTATTCGGTCATGATTCAGCTTGCCAAACACCCGCTGACCGACGCCGGTATCGACAAGTTTCTGAAAGATTGGGAGAGCGTACCGAAATAACATGTCAGCTTCTCAACCAACGAAACCTTTCAGGCCGCTCTCCATACTGTTCTCCGCCTCCGAGGTCGCGCCATTTGCCAAGGAGGGGGGGCTCGGCGACGTCGTTGGCGCACTCCCGAAATATCTTGCCCGCATGGGGCATGATGTGCGGGTTGTGTTGCCGCGCTACTACAGCGTTAATCCGGAAAGGTACGGACTGAAACTGCTGCCTGGTACGCTGGTTGTACCGATGGGAATCATCGGCTACCAGTACTGCGGCGTCTGGGAGGGGCGTCTGCCGGGGAGCGACGTGCCGGTCTACCTCCTCGAACACGAAGCGTATTATGGTCGCTCCGGCCTTTATCAGGAGGGGGGAGAGGGGTATCTCGACAATGACAACCGTTTTGTCTTTCTCTCCAAAGCATCGCTTGAACTCTGCAAAATGCTGGACTGGTCACCGGATGTCATTCATGCCCATGACTGGCACTCCGGGGTCATTCCGGTTCTGCTCAATACCTCTTATCTGCACGAACGGTATGTCGGCAATGCCGCTTCACTTCTGACCCTTCACAATATGCAGCATCAGGGGAATTTCTATCCCGGTCTTATGGATGTGCTCGGCATCGGCTGGAAGCATTTCACCTACCTCGAACTGGAAATGGACGACCAGGTCAATCTGCTGAAAGGGGGCATTTATCACGCTACCCTGCTCAACACGGTCAGTGAGGAGTATTCACGCGAGATTCAGACCGCCGCGTTCGGCTGGGGACTTGAAGGGGCGATACGAGATCGGGCTGCCGACTTGAGCGGCATCCTTAACGGTGTTGATTATGAGGAGTGGGATCCTGCTACGGACCCTTTTATTGCCGCCAACTATACGGCCAGAACCGTGAAAAAAGGGAAAGCGGCCTGCAAGCGCGATCTTCAGGCGGCTATGGGATTACCGCAGCGGGACGATGTGCCGCTGTTCGGAGTAGTTTCGCGGATGGTGAAGCAGAAAGGCACCGATATCCTTGCAGAGGCGATTCACCGTATCATGACCATGGATTGTCAGTTCATATTGGTCGGCAACGGTGAACCGTGGGCACATTTCTATTTCGGCGACATTGCTGCCCTGTATCCTGAAAAGTTTGCCTGTTATATCGGCTACAACGAAGCTCTGGCCCACAAGGTCGAAGCGGGATCAGACTTTTTCGTGATGCCGTCCGCATTTGAACCGTGCGGGCTGAATCAGATGTATTCTCTTGCCTACGGCACCCCGCCGATCGTCCGTGCCACCGGCGGCTTGGATGACAGCGTTGAAAATTTCAACGAAGCGGTCATGACCGGCGATGGTTTCAAGTTCTGGAATCACAGCGCCATGGCACTGTACGACACGGTCGGCTGGGCTGCCTGGACCTTTTTCAATAATCCCAAAGGATTGGCCGCACTCCGCAAAAACGGCATGAAGAAACGTTTTACCTGGGAGGCCGCAGCCCATAAATACGATGAACTTTACCGCCTGGCCATCCTGCGCCGAAGGGGCGGGGAATATTACCGCAACCGCTTTGGCGGGTAGGTTGGTGTTGTACCCTGAATCCCGGCACTTCTGCTTTAAATCGTTCCCCCTCCCCCGCTAGGGGGGAGGGGACTTTTTTATCCCGCTTCCTGCCAACGCGCAAATTTTCAAAACTTTTACCAGCCCGTAATATGTCTGTAACCTGATCATGCTACGATGTCCTCCAAACAAGTGTTGCAGGTATTGCAATTCACCGGATGAGGTCTATACTTTTCTCTGTAATAATAAACAACTCGGAGGATACCATGATATTGTATGTTATGCGGCATGCTGAAGCTGTAGATGGGAGCGGTACGTTGCAGGATGAGTGGCGTTATCTGACCGAAAATGGCAGGATGGCGGCTAAAAAAGTGAGCTCGTCGATTGCCAAATATGGTCCCAAGCCGCGTTTGACCATCACCAGCCCCTTGACCCGTGCGGTGCAGACAGCGGAGATCGCGGCTGAAAAGGCCTGCCGCAAAAACGTGGTTATTGCAAATGGGCTCCTTCTGCCGGGAGGAGACATCGGCGAATTGGTTGACTACCTGAAGGGGTGCAAGGATACCAAGCGGGTCATGCTGGTCGGCCACGAACCTCAACTTGGTATTTTGGTCGCGACGCTGCTTGGCCGCAATGACGCGGCGATTTCGTTGAAAAAAGGGGGCTGTGTGACTTTGAAACTTGATTCGGACTCTAAGGAGAAGCCGGCCGATTTTCTCTGGTATCTGGCTCCCGGCAAGAAAAGAATCACGTCTTTCAAGAGGGCATTTCCCCAAACAGCAGCATGAACCGATGACACCAAAACCGACACGATTATGGCCTGATTCGGCAACCATCCTGGAACGATCCAAGGGCGTATTCTTTGCCCAATGGGATGAGGTGCTTCGATTAAGGCGTGCTGTCATCGAAACATCCAACCTGGATGACATTCATGACCTGAGAGTTGCATCGCGTCGCTTCAGGGCCGCGTTGGAACTGTTTTATCCCCTTGCTCTGAAAGGCTCAAAAACCGAGCTGCGGAAAAACATCCGCAAACTTACCCGGACACTTGGCGGTCTACGCAATGTTGATGAAGCACTGCTTTTCTTCCGGTCGAGCGCGCAAGCCGGAGACCGGGTTGATGCCAGGCTTTATCACGCACTTTCTGAACTCCGTAAGAATGAATTCAAGCGGATAGCGAAGGCACTGAAGGCATTTGACTATTGCTGTCTTGACCGGCTGGTTCGGGAGATGGTTGCAGGGGTAAATGATGATTCCATCTTGAAGCGGAACAGCATTTCTCTTCTGGCCTATTTCTCGGATGCATCCATCAGGCAGTATCTGCCGATACATCGATTGCTTGCAGGTTCGACGGTGCCCGAACATCGTGCGTCGCGCCATGCCCTGCGGATCGCTATCAAAAAATGGCGTTATTTCTTCGAAATTATTGCCACAGTCCTGGATCGGGATTACACTCCGATTCTGGAGTTGCTCAAGGAATACCAGTCGATTCTGGGGCGGATGAATGATATTGTCGAGTTCAAGGTATTGCTCAGAAATTTGAAACTGCCCCCGGATGAACGGGAGTATACGAAAGTAATTCTTCTGGCAGAGGACAAACGTTTGCTGGAAAGCTTTACGGAACTTGTTGAGCGTAAGCCGCTTGGTTACGCTTTCCTTATTTAAGGAGTCCACATGAAAAAATCGCGCATTGCCGCTATCGATATCGGCTCCAACTCCATCCGCTGCATCATTGCCGAAGCCTCAAAAGAGGGGAAGTTCAAGATAATGGATGATGAGAAGGCGACGGTGCGTCTGGGGGAGAAGCTTGCCATGACTGGTGTGATCTCCGAAGAAGCCTCTAGTCGCGCGCTTGAAGCGATCCGCCGTTTTCAAAAGCTTGTGACCGGCCTGAATGTCGAAGCGGTCGAGGCGGTTGCCACCAGCGCCGTCAGAACCGCTAAAAACGGCCCAGCGCTGGTGGCAACACTTTCAAAAGAGCTTGGGCATGAGATCAAGGTAATTTCCGGTGAAGAAGAGGCCGAACTGACGGCCGCTTCCGCCCTGGCAAATTTCGACATGTACGGGAAACGCTATGCCATGATCGATATTGGCGGGGGGAGTGTCGAAATCGTCACGGCGTATGGAAACCATGTGGAACAATTTTATTCTCTTGATCTGGGTGCGGTTGTCATGACCGACCGTTTTATAAAAAGCGATCCGATAGACGAAGAAGAATTGCGGAAACTCCAACGCCATATCAGGGAAAGCCTTAAACGTACTTTCACCGGCAAGAGGATTGCTGTTGATACGTTGATCGGTTCGGGTGGAACCCTGACGGCGCTTGGCTGCATGGCCATGCAGATGCGGAAGGAAAATTACGTCTCCATACATGGGTCCGAGGTGCTTCGTGCAGAAGTTGTCCATCTGCTGGCGATGCTGACCCACAAGGATCTGAAAGGGCGCCGGACCATACCGGGGCTTAACCAGGATCGGGCCGACATCATCGTGGCCGGTATGGTATTGATCGACGAACTGATGCGCTATTTTGACGCCAATCGAGTTCTGGTCAATGAACGGGGAATTCGCGAGGGTCTGCTCATAAGGGCGATGAAGCGGCTTGGATTTGCCGCCGGAAGCGGCAGCCCGCCTAACTGGAGAGATTCCGTCAAGGAGTTTGCCATCTCCTGTCATGTTGATGAGCAGCATGCGGCACATGTAGCCGGCATGGCCCTCACTATTTTCGATGCGCTGAAGGTTCCGTTCGGGTTAAATGCGTCAGATAGAAAACTGCTTGAGTCGGCAGCCATTCTCCATGACAGCGGCTATTTCATCAGCTACAGCAGTCACCACAAACACTCATACCACCTCATTCGCCACGCCGAACTGTTCAGCTTCTCTCCGCGAGATCGGGAGCTGATCGCGCAAATTGCTCGTTATCACCGGAAATCGCTCCCAAAACGAAAACATGACGCCTTCCAGGGGCTGAAGGAGAAGGATCAGCAGACGGTGTCCCGTCTTGGGGGGATCTTGCGCCTGGCCGACGGGCTTGACCGTCGCAGAAACAGTTTGGTTCAGGCTGTTTCCTGCCAGTTTGGCGACACAGCCGTAACGATCCGCCTGACCTCCGTCGAGGATGTTTCTGTGGAGATTTTCGGCGCCAATGCGAAGAAAGATCTGTTTGAGAAAGCCTTTGGCAGCACGGTGGTCTTTGCTACGGCATGATTTGATCACCAGTGCCGCAAACTCCAAAGGAGAATATATGGAAACGGAATCAAAAGAAATCAAGCCTGCCCCAGCTACCGACGCGCCGAATAATTACTACCGTTTCCACCTTCCGCACCTTCATCTCTTTTCTGTATTCGGTAACGATTGGTTCGCATTAAAAGCGGAAGCTTTTGCCCGGTTTTTTGGGACACCGGTATTCCTTGTTGCACAAACGGTAATAGTCGCAATCTGGATCGCGCTGAACGTCTTGGGCTATACCAAGTTCGATGTCTATCCGTTTATCTTGCTCAATCTTGCCTTTAGTCTTCAGGCGGCTTATGCCGCCCCGCTTATCTTGCTTGCCCAGACTCGGCAGGCAGACCGCGATAAAGCTCATGCCGATGCTGACGCGCAACATCGGGAAGCTCTCGCTTTGGCGGCAGAACAGCGCCAAACGCTGGCTGCACAACAATCCAGACAGGTATTCGAACTGCTTCAACAGAATACGCAACTGACCGAACTTGTGAAGGATCTAAGCCAACGTATTGAAACACTGACCGTCGAAATGCATAAAAAGTTATTCAAGACAACATCAAGTCATGATTTCTACGATCATTCAGATCATTGAGTCAAAAGAGGTTTAAGGGACGTTGTTTGTTTGTTGATTAGCTCTGTTTTTAGCAGACATTTCTGCGCTGGCATTCGGGGGAGGGTTTTGTATAGATAGCAAGCCCGCAAATAATGTTAGACTTTCCTGATGGTTTTTGCTTGAATTAATATACATAATTTTGTATATTGGCTCTATGACTAATTTTAAGCTAATCGAATTCCGAGGCAGTGCCTTGACGGATCTGCGTGACTTCCCTGTTTCGGCACGTCGCGAGGTCGGATACCAGCTTGACCAGGTGCAACATGGCGGAGATCCGGACGACTGGAAACCGGTCAACACTGTTGGACAAGGTGTGCGTGAAATCCGGATTCGGGAAGAAAACGGAGCATTCCGGGTGATCTACGTCGCCAAGTTTATTGATGCCATCTATGTGTTGCACTGTTTCCAGAAAAAACTGAGCAGACCAGCAAGACAGATATAGACCTGGCGGCAAAACGGTATAAGGATTTAGTGAAGGAGATTAACCATGAAAAATGAACAAAAATTCGCAAGCGTTTGGGATGCCATCGAAGATACCCCAGCAGAGGCGGAAAACATGAAGCTTCGCTCAACATTGATGATGAATCTGAAAGATTTTATCGTAAATGCTGGGTTGAATCAGGCTGAGGCTGCAAAACTGTTCAATATTACACAGCCTCGCGTTTCGGATCTTATGCGCGGGAAGATAAACCTGTTTGGTATTGATGCGTTAGTTAATATGGCTGCCGCTGCCGGGATGTATGTTGAAGTCTCGTTGAAGAAGGCCGCGTAGATTGATTATGGCCCCGGCTATCGAGTCTGATATGCCATGAGCGGAAAAACGGGTGTGCTGTTCTCATTGGTGGTAATTCCGGGGACATAATACAATTTAATAATCGGTATTATGTCCCCTGAATAATCTGCAAGCAGACTCATTCGGAATGTTTTTTTGCAAGTGACTATTGTATCCCATTTTTCAGTCCCTTTCCCTACAAAATCCCCTTCGTTACTCTATGGAATATGAAACCTCTTCTCCTGACATTTGCCGCACTCTCTTTCTTCGGTTTCTTTAACCGCCGGCTCCTGCCATTGGGACTGATGGCCGGAATCGCTTACCTCGGGCTGCGGGGGTGGTCGTTGGGGCGGCTGCCTCTGATCGGGCCGCATGATACGATCGCCTTTTTCGCCGTATCCGTGGCGGCCATGGGGGTGGCGACCCGCCTGTCGCGACCGCTCTGCCGTGCCGCCTGGTTCACTGCCGCTGTCGGCATTACGGCGGGATTATTTGGAGGTCTGGCGCTGCTGTTTCCGGTCAGGAGCATGCCGATGCCGACCGTTCTGGATACTCTGTGGTTTGAATTGCATGTGGTTCTGGCCTTTTTCGCCTATGCTCTGTTCGGCGTCGGCGCGATTGTGTCGGGCGGATGGCTGGCGTTCCGGGACCGTCCTTTGCTGGATATTCAGTTCAAGACCGCCCTCGCGGGATGGTCCTTCTTCTCGGGCTCGATGGTTGCCGGCGGGATCTGGGGCTACTATGCGTGGGGCACGTACTGGTTGTGGACACCCAAAGAGATCTGGACCTCGATCCTCTGGCTGTTTTATGCGCTGTTGCTGCATCTGCGGCTGAAAGGGGGGAAATGGGATGTTCTCTCGGCCTGGCTGGGGATTTTGGGATTTGCCGTGACGCTGTTTACTTATCTGGGGGTGAGCCTGCTGATGAAAAGCTCGCACAGTTTTTAAATGAAAAAAGTCTGGAACCTGCTCATATCACTAGAAGCCGGGTTGGTGCTGCTGGCGCTGGTCTGTATCGCCATGACGGCCGGCTCTTTCATGCTATCCGGTGACGTCGCCGCAGCGCTCAATGCCATGCCGCTCTTAACGTGGCTGCGCGAGTTCTCCCTGGCAACAACCTGGTGGCTCTGGCTTACAATTGTTCTTCTTGCACTATTGGTGCTGAACACACTCTGCTGCAGTGCCGATACTCTTTTTCAACGCTTCAGCCGGGGCGCTGTTCTATCCTGGTTGCCACCCCAATTGATTCATGCCGGTTTTCTGCTGATTATCCTGGCCCACCTGCTGAGCTCGCTCTGGGGCTTTAAGGGTTCTATCGATATTCCGGAGGGGAGCGCCTTTCAACTGCCGGACGGTGCGACGGTCCAGGTCGCACAGGTCGGCGCAATCTTCTCGCCCATGGGAGGAAACATGCCGCTCGGTTACCGTGCCCTGCTTGTTACCAGAGAGACAGCCGGGCAGGGTGGGGCGACCATTACGCCCAATCATCCGCTGTTCAGCAATGGTTACGGGGTGTATATCAAACACGCCGAGCCGGGACAGCCGCCGGTGGCCCTGCTGGAGGTTCATCGCGAGCCAGGGGCCGCCATGGCGCTGGCCGGGGCGGTCCTGTTCTCCATCGGCAATCTGCTGCTGCTCTATACCCGTTCCAAGGCGCGGGAGCAGCAGATAGAAGAAAGTTGAATCCGGCCATCAAACTGTCACAATATTTTTGCCTGCTTGTAACGTCGCCAAACTTCAAATCTGTTATATACTGAATCGCACCTTGTCTGTCGAATGGGGTCGTTATGCTGAACATTTTGCTTATGAGTAAGGATCAGGTATACTAGCTCCATAAACCAGAGCAGTCTCTGTGACGGTTACATAGAGGAGTATCCGATGCTGCATGAACATCATACCGACAGGATGGGCGCTGCCCGCCTGTCGGTCATATCCAATACGGTTCTTGTCGTTGCCAAGTTTACGATAGGCATCATCTCCGGCTCGGTTGCCATTCTCTCCGAAGCGGTCCACTCCAGCCTGGATCTGGTGGCGTCGCTTATCGCCTGGTTTTCGGTCAGGGAGTCGGGAAAACCTGCCGATGAGCAGCACCCATTCGGTCATGGCAAGATCGAGAACGTCTCGGGAACCATAGAAGCGCTGCTGATCTTCGGCGCCGCTATTTATATTATCTATGAATCATCAAGGAAGCTTGTCGGAGGCAGAGTAGAGATTGAGCAGTTGGGACTGGGCGCCGCTGTTATGGGCGCTTCCGCCCTGGTTAATTACTTTGTTTCCCGGCATCTTCTGACGGTAGCCGTTAAGACCGATTCGGTGGCTCTTGAAGCGGATGCGCTGCATTTGCGAACAGACGTCTACACCTCCGCAGGTGTCCTCTGCGGTCTGGTCGTCATCAAGTTTACCGGCATTACTCTTCTCGATCCGCTGGTTGCCATTGCCGTGGCGCTGCTGATCATCAAAACCGCCTATGACCTCACAAAAAGCGCCTTCTTCAATATACTGGACGTAAAGCTTCCAGACGATGAAGTGGCGGTCATTCGTGATGTGCTGCAGGGATATTCTCACCAATATTTAGAGTTCCACAAACTTCGGTCCCGCAAGTCCGGTCACATCCGGCATATTGACATGCACCTGGTTGTACCAAAGCTTATGACAGTTGAAATGGGACATAAGTTGAGCCATCAGATTTCCGGGGAGATTGAAAAGCGGCTTCCGTACAGCATTGTTCTAGTCCATATTGAACCATGCGAAGAACAGTGCGATGCGTGCATCGTTGAATGTCCTTCAATTAATTACAAGTCTTGAAGAGGCTTAATTCCATTTCTAAATCAAGAGTGAGCTTATAATCCATGGCCATGATACTATCGACTGTACGCGTTGCTGGTTATCTTCCATCTCCTTGAGCGACTGGCAGAGATGATTTTCAAGAGCACCTATGCTTTTAAACACCCGGTT
>CAIYDX010000022.1 GCA_903925005.1 uncultured Geobacteraceae bacterium | reverse complement strand
GATGGGCAGATTGAGTCAGACAACCTGAGAGTGGACTGAGATTCTTCTGTGTCCTTCAGTGTCGGGAATTAGAGTTATGAAACTGTTTGACAAGGACACCGCTCGTTGCAGGCAATGTTCACATCCCGGCCTATGTCACCATGGATGCTCGTCTTGCCTGGCGACCGATGACCGGGGTTGAACTTTCGGTGGTGGGACAGAATCTGATTGAACAGAGGCATATTGAAACGGTATCGGATCAGACCGTGATCAGACACGAAATGGAACGCACCGTGTACGGGAAAGTGACGTGGGCATTCTAACCTTTATTATACGGAAACGGCTACTCCGGCAGACGAATCTGTTTCGGCATGGGGCTGTGGTGCTGTGTGCCATCTTTCTCCTATGTTTTCCGGTTTCGGGACATGTGGAGACAACGCCAGGTGAATATAGTCTGAAAGCGGCTTTTCTCTATAATTTTGCCAAATTTGTCGAATGGCCAGACAACACGTTCAATGTAAAAGATGAGTTTTGCGTTGCGACTCTGGGGCGAGGTCCGCTGGACAGGGAACTGGCCGCGCTGGCTGGCAGGAAAATTCAGGGGCGGAACATGGCGATTCGCAAGATCGATTTCCCTGAAGAGGCGGCTAATTGCCAGATTCTATTTATCAGCCGTTCGGAGCTGCCTAGGCTTGAGTCAATACTGGACTCTCTCAGAGGTGCGCCGGTTTTGACCGTTGCCGATCGCGATGATTTCTGCAGAATGGGGGGGATGCTGTCCCTTGTGATCGAGAACGGGAAGATCAGTTTTGATGTGAACATCCGCGAGACGCAGGTTGCGAAGCTGAAACCAAACTCTCAGCTGCTGAGGCTCGCAAGAAAGATCTATGGCCGGCAGTAAGGGGAGGCCGTGCCGGATCGTTTTAAATGGCTGCGGAGAGGCATTCATTGTCTGTATGGCAAACTATCTGAAACCAAACCTTTGCATGGTTACTAAGCTATGAAACTGCTTGACAGGATAAATGATATTTCGATTCGCAGAAAGCTGACACTGATGCTGGTGGCCACCAGTGCCATGATTCTTGGGCTGGTGATAATCGTCTTTACGTTCTACGAGGCTATTACCACTGCTGCGGCTATAAGGGATGAAACCTCAACCACCGCCGCCATCATGGCCCGGGATGCGGTTTTTCCGCTTCTTTTTGGCGAGAAGAAGGATGGAATCGCGGTTCTTCAAGATTTGAAAGTTTCCACGGACATACTTTCGGCCTATATCGTTACCGTTGACGGCACGGTGTTTGCCGCATACGAATCCGACAAACCGCACCGCATGCAAAACGTGACGCAGATACAGTATGAAGCCCTGCATAAAGGTGTCTGGGATTGGCAAAATGACATCGACGTGATGAGTCCGGTGACCGATCAAGAGGGAAAGGCTTTGGGGAGGGTGCTGATCGTAGCGTCCGCAGACAAAGTCCACGTTAAATTACGGCATGTTACTGGGATTTTGCTGGCTGTGTTCTTGGTTGCCATACTTATCGTCTCAATCATTGCCGATAGGGTACAGAGACTCGTTTCGGAACCGATCCACTTTATATCCGAATCCATGCAGGCTATCTCGTCCTCCCGCAATTATTCCGTCCGGCTTAACCCCTCCCGCAAAGATGAACTTGGAAGCATGATGCGCTGTTTCGACGACATGATTGAGCGGATTCAAGCGCAGGAAGAACGTTTGCAAAGCTACAATCAGGATCTTGAACAGCAGGTGCAGATGCGGACGTATCAGTTGACCGAAAGCAATGCTTCGCTGCAGAATGCCAAAGAAGAGGCCGAAAAGTCCAACATGGCCAAATCCCAGTTCCTGGCAAACATGAGCCATGAAATTCGGACTCCTATGAACGGAGTGCTCGGAATGGCGGAACTACTGCTGAATTCGAATCTGGATGAGCAGCAGCATCGGCAGTTGCAGATGCTGAAACTGTCGGGAGAATCTCTGCTGGCAATTATTAACGACATTCTTGATTATTCGAAAATAGAGGCTGGAAAGCTTGAATTGGAAAGCCATAGTTTTGATATTCGCAAAGCAATTGCCGATACGGTCGAGCTTTTCTCCGATCAGGCAGAGCAAAAGGGGCTGAAGCTCTCTTGCACGGTGGATGCCGACGTCCCCCCATTTGCCGTGGGCGATGCGCTCAGACTGCGTCAGATCCTGGTCAATATCCTGGGGAATGCGATCAAGTTCACGGAGCAAGGAGAGGTCGCCTTGGGGGTGAACCTCGTTGGAGAAAGTGATGGTATATTACAACTTCTTTTTTTAGTTATTGATACCGGTATCGGTATCAGTACAGAGGCTAAGGAGCATATCTTTACCAAGTTTGCGCAGGCGGATGGTTCCATGACACGTCGCTTTGGCGGGACCGGTCTCGGGCTTGCCATCGCGAATCAACTCTGCCAGTTGATGGGTGGAGAAATCCATGTTGAAAGTACACTGAACAAGGGGAGCACATTCTCCTTCTCTGTAAGCCTGATGCACAGCCCTGATTCAGACGGTATGAAAACAGCCCCGAATAATAAGAACAATTTCAGCCAATTCCATTTTGCGGCAGATGTCCTGCTGGTGGAAGACGTACAGATTAACATTGAGTTGGCAATGTTTATGCTAACATCCTTCGGTTGTCGGGTGGATATCGCCTGCAATGGGCAGGAGGCTCTGGATGCGATCGGGAAGAAAAACTATGACCTGGTATTTATGGATTGCCAGATGCCGGTGATGGATGGTTACGAAGCCACCAGACGGATTCGCGAGCTGGAAGCACAAAATGGCGACGGTTCAGCCAACTGCGGCGAACCCCGAAAACGGCTTGCCATCATCGCCCTCACGGCTCATGCGATGACGGGTGATCGGCAGGTCTGTCTCGATGCAGGCATGGATGATTACCTGTCGAAACCGATCAGTATGGAAGGTATTGGGGAGGTCTTGGCCCGTTGGCTCCCAATCTCAGTTTAGCCTGTCGAACAATCAGCCGATGTGAGGCCGTAATTGTAGCCGCTGAAAGCCATCAAGCCTGGTGCGCTGCGATGTACTCGACCATCTCACGGTCAGAGCCGCGGATATGCAGAATCAGCCAGCGAATAAGCTGTCGGTCGACTTCAATCGCGAGTTCATGTTTGTTGCCGTTACCTTCGGCTTGAGTGCAGAACTCTTCGACCATCGCGCGGTACTTGGCATGCTGCTCCCGATGTTCGGGAAGGTCTGGATAGTGATGCTGCTCCATAAGAGCTTCTTCGCTTGGAAAATGGCGGGCGACGTGGTCTTTAAGAAACGCCAGAACTTCCAGCAGCACGACTTCGCCGTGACCCTCCTGGCAGGCGGTCGAAAGTCTCTTGAAATTGTTGAAAATCTCACGGTGCTGTTCGTCTAACTCCGGTACGCCCAATTCGAGACTGTTGTCCCACGTCAATGACATATTTCCTCCACGTATTTAAAAATAAGTCGAAACCATTATATACATAGAAATTATGAATCGCAAAGCAACTTTAGCTACCACCGTAACTCGCGTTCGGATATGAACTCTCTGGTTCTGCCGGTGATAGGGTCCTTGAATCGCAGCACTTTCGCGACAAGCTGGAGCGGGGTATCGAAATTGTCCTCGCTTTCGTCCTGCAGTTCGGGGTAGTACCTGTCATTCAGTATCCCAAACCCGAGCCCGCTCATGTGCAGCCTCAGTTGATGCGTTTTGCCCGTTCGCGGACCGAGGTTAAAGCGGGCCATCCCGCTTTTGACCTCTACCAGATTGATGGAAGACCGCGCATTTATATTGCCGGGCACCGCTTTCATCCGGAACCACGGCTCTCCCCGCTCTATTCTGTTCTCAATCTCCCATGAAGCCTCTTCTTGAAGTGGTAGACACGCCGAGACGGCCTGATAGGTCTTTTCGACATGGCCATTCATGAAGAGTGTGCCGTACTCCCCTCTTGACTTCTTGTTCACGGAAAAGAGCACAATCCCGGCTGTTTCACGGTCTATGCGATGGAGCGGCGCCAGATCCTCGATGCCGGTGCTGCGGCGCAGACGGTTCAACAGGCACTCGTCAACATAGCGTCCGCCGGGGGTAACCGGGAGGAAGTGCGGCTTGCAGGCAACCAGAATTTCGTCGTCGATAAAAAGGATTTTTTCGGCAAAAGGAATGAGCGGTTCAGCACTGACTTCGCGGAAATAAAAGATGCGCTTCAACGGGGTGTATTTGCTTTCCAGCGATATCTGCCGACTGTTTTCGTCAAGGACTTTTCCGTCAATGATCCGTTGTTCCCAGATTTCACTGGAAATAGCGGGGAATCTTCTGCTCAGGAACGTAAGAATGGAGGGGTAGGGGTGTTCGGCGGACGGCATGGTAACGACGGATGGGTGTTTCGATATTCCCATGTTACGAGTCCTCTATTTTCCGCCATGAGGTTTCTCTTGAATATATCGGCAAGGAAAAAACAGACAGAAAAAATCACAAGCAATAGAACGCGGATCAAATCTGATGAGACAACTAAGTGCCTGTAAGCTGCAAAATGCGCAGCAACAGTTACTAATGATTTAGCGGATTATTGCGGATAAACCAAGACAGAAATTATATAAAAATCCGTGTAAATCCGCTTGATCCGCGTCATCCGCGTTCTATTGCAGTCCGGTTTTGTTTAAAACTATTTTCCGCGCCTTGAACTGTTGAATACCGGCTTGGGCGTTCCACCTGCTGCCGCCGGTCGCCCTTGTTGCGGACGGCCCGCAGGTTTGCTGCCCGGATGGTCACTCTTGAACGGGTTGATTGAGCCGACCGAACTTTTCTTGGCCACTGCCGGTTTTCGGGTTGGCCTTGGTTCGCGCGGCGGGCGGGCGAACTCGGCGTCTTTTTTAGGGGCTGGAACGGTGTAGTCAAAACCGGCGACCGTACGACGCTCCAGCGGGGCACCCAGCTTTTTCTCGATTGTGCGTACCATGATCGTATCTTCGTTGCAGACCATCGTAAAGGCGTCGCCGCTTTTGGCTGCGCGACCGGTCCGTCCGATGCGGTGAACATATGCTTCCGGGGTGTCCGGAATGTCATAGTTGATAACGTGCGATATCTGCGACACATCGATGCCGCGAGCGGCGATATCGGTTGCCACCAGAATTTGATAGGTGCCGTCACGAAATCCGTCCAGCGCTGCCTGGCGACGATTCTGGGACAGATTGCCCTGTAGTGAAGCGGCCTTGTAGCCAGCTTTTTCCAGCTGTTCGCCGAGACGTTTGGCGCGGTGTTTGGTGCGGGTGAAGATCAACACCGATTCGGTATCGGTATGCTGCAGCAGTTCCAGCAGCAGCCCTGTTTTCAAATGCTGCTCCACCGGATAGAGGGCATGGGAAACGGTGACCGGAGGCGCGGTGTTGCCGACCTGTACGGTGACCGGATCGGTCAGGATGTCGTGAGCCAGCTTGTTAATTACAGGCGGCATGGTGGCCGAGAACAACAGAGTCTGCCGCTTGGCGGGGATGTGGCTTAAAATTCTGCGGATGTCCGGCAGGAAGCCCATGTCGAACATCTGGTCCGCTTCGTCCAGCACCAGCACTTCAAGATGGGAGAGGTCGATGGTGCCCTGGCCGATGTGGTCGAGCAGTCGTCCGGGGCAGGCGACCACTATTTCAACGCCGTTTTTTAGTGACTGAATCTGCGGATTGGCATTGACTCCGCCATAAACGGTAACACTCTTGAGGCGGGTTTGGCGCCCCAATGTTCCGAACGATTCATGAATCTGCTCGGCCAGTTCTCTGGTAGGAGCTACGATCAAGGCGCGGACGCGGCCGCGTGGTCCTTCCATCAGGCGATTCAGGATCGGCAGTGCGAAGGCGGCGGTCTTGCCGGTGCCGGTCTGGGCCAGGCCCATTACGTCGCGCCCCTGCATGACCGTCGGTATGGCTTGTTGCTGGATGGGGGTCGGTGTGACATACCCGGCCTCTTTGATACTTGCTGCAATTACTGGGTGAAGATTGAATGCTTGAAACTCCATGATGCTCCTTTTTCTGGTTGTACGAAAAAAAGCCCCGGAAATTTCCGGGGCTTGCAATAACGTGCTATCCGGTACAACAATTGTGATTTCTCACCATACCAGCTTTATCCAGGCTGTGTCAAGTAGGCAATCAGGTGCAAGATCAGAAACTTACATTACCGCAGCACTGTCAAGGAGCGGTAAACGGCTGGATAAGGAGACGGAGCAGGGTAAGTTTTTGCGGGTCGCGGTACTCCTTGAGGCCGATAGTCATATCCGGATGCCCTTTTTCGGGCTGCGAACGGTAAGTCCCGCAGATACGGTCCCACCAGGGGAGGTTGAAGCCGAAGTTGCTGTTGGTTTCGCGTACAATCGTCGAATGATGGACGCGGTGCATGTCCGGCGTAACCACTAACAGCCGCAGCAGCCGGTCAAAGGCGGCGGGAAGTTTGATATTGCCGTGGTTGAACATCGAGCAGGCATTCAGAATAACTTCAAACGCAAGCACCGCCTCTGCCGGAGTCCCTAGAAAAACTACCGCCGCCATTTTAATCAGCATCGAGATTACGATTTCCAGCGGATGGAAACGGTTGCCGCTGGTAACGTCCAGGTCCAGGTCTGTGTGGTGCATCCGGTGCAGGCGCCATAAGAGCGGAATATGGTGAAACAGGCGGTGCTGAAGATAAATGATGAAATCGAGGAGGAGCAGGCTCAGAACTATTTTGATCCGGAACGGCAGATCCAGTTGCCCGAAGAGCCCCCAGCCGCGCGTTTGGACGAGTTGCGCCAGAGCGACCGGGAGGATCGGGAACAGGAGTCTGACCGCGGTTGTATCGATGACAATCAGGGAGAGGTTGGTAAACCAGCGCCTTCTCCTGTTATCCAGGAGAGGACGGCGGGGAGAGGCGATCTCCCAGAGGGCAACCAGCAGAAAGACCCCTGCAAATGCGATGAGCCGTATGGCCTGTTCCATCTGCATACGGATGCCTTGTCAGGCGCCAGGTTCCGCGTCACGCCTGTAGACGCCGCTTTTGCCCCCCTCCTTGAACAGCAGCTTGATCTCCCCGATCGTAATCGACTTGTCGCTCCCTTTGCACATGTCATAAATTGTCAGAGCCGCCAGGGCGGCCCCGGCCATAGCTTCCATTTCCACCCCGGTGCGCTCGTACGCCCGTACGGTGCAGATTGCTTTAACCAATGCGGCCGGTTCATTGATTTCGAAATCGACCGTGACGTTATGGATGGCGAGCGGGTGTGAAAGCGGGATCAGGTCCGGTGTCCGCTTGGCAGCCATGATGCCGGCCAGACGGGCTACGCCCAACACATCCCCCTTGGCTACGCCGCCGGTTTTGATGGCCGCCAGGAGATTCGGCGAGAGCCGCACCTCGGCCTCGGCAATGGCGGTCCTCAGGGTCGGCTGCTTTGCGCTGACATCGACCATGATGGCATGGCCGCTTTCGTCAAAATGGTTGAAGTTCATGGTATTACCTCCGAAGTTGTTTCTATTCTATTTTGATGTACACTTCAAGCGAACTTATGTCTATTGTCTAACCGTCCGGATTTAAAACAATATCTCATTGACGCCGCTTTATCCGGGATGCTAATCTGTACGCTGCAAACAGAACCATAAAATCACCACCTGCCGGCAATCTCAACATTGCAACAGAGGAGAAATGTCATGTCGTCAAATTTTGATGAAATAATCGGCAACTTCGATAAGATGTTCGTTTCTTGCGTTCTTCAGGGTGTTACGGAGTTCCATCTCCAATCCGGAGAGTTTCTCAAAGTAAAGCTGAATGATTCGCTTGTTGAAAACAACAAAATAAAGATGAACGAACAGTTGATGGAAACCCTGCTGAAAAAGATCATATCCGACAACCAGAATAAAACCATTGAAAACGTGGAAAAGAAAGATTTCATAGCGGTTTCCGGAGGCAACCTTGAATATGACATCTTTCTGGAAACCCCGGTCGGACTGAAGCTGCGCACCTTGAAATGCTCTCCTCATATCAACGACAATGAAGAGATCACTCTTACAATCACTCTTGAACCTGAAATAGTGGTCGGATATCCTGAAGTTTTAGACGTTGACAAGATCGACACCGAAGAAAAACTGGGAACCTGGTTCGACGATTTTACCACACGGGTCATGGCGATGACCAATCCGCGCCCTAAAGACATCCTGATGCATCCGAACAAACCGAACCCTTTAATTATTGTAACCGGCGGGCTGAGACCGATAATGGATGTCCAGTTTGCCACCGGATTAACCAACCGCATTGCCGCGATGCTGGTAAAACAGTCGAAGAATCCGGCCGTGATGTCCGCTCTGCAGAAAAACAACGACTGTTTCGATAATCTGGATCTGGATATCGCCTATAAGACCAAGGCCGGAAGAAGATTCAGGGTAAACATCGCCGATGTCTTCGATGCCGAAACTGATCATGGCTGTGTGATAACGATGCGGCTTCTTCCGGAAAAACCCTTCACGGTCGAGGACCTGAATCTTCCCAAGACAATTACCGACACTGTTTTTAATCTGAAAATGGGGCTGGTTATCATTTCCGGGACAACCGGGAGCGGCAAGTCCACTACAATGGGGGCCATGATCGATTTCCTGCTCAAGAGCAAAAGCCTTAACCTCCTGACCATTGAAAATCCGATTGAAACCATATTTCCGGCCAGACAATATCCAAAGTCGTCGGTAAGCCAGAGGGAAGTCGGAAAACATGCGATCAGCCAGCCCGCAGCCATGCAGAGCGCCGTTCGCCAAACGCTGAACGTGGCGATGGTCGGAGAAATCCGCAATGACCATGACGCGATGATGGCTCTGGAACTGGCTCAAAGCGGCCATCTGATCTTTGCGACGCTTCACGCCGGAACCACCGGCGAATCGATCGGCCGTATAGTTGAGATGTTTCCCGCGGAACATTCGAAAAAAATGAGGGAGCTGCTGGCGACCCATTACAAAATGGGCATTGCCCAGACCCTTGTCAAGGGGGTGCAGGGGCAGACCGAGCTGGCGATAGAGATATTCAAAACCAACGTCGATATCAAGGCGTTCATCACTCAGACCCAGAAAGAAGACCGTCAATTCAGCATGCGGGAAATTATCGAGATGTACGCGGTGACCGGATGCATGTCCTATGACCAGTGTCTGGTCCAGCTTTTCAACGAAGGCAAGATCAACGAGGATATCATGATGTTCAACTCGCCCGATCAGGATGGGCTTATCTATCGGCAAGGAAAGCTCGGAGTCAAGCTCAGCGCCAAGTGGGACCCTGTCGGAAGCAAGCTGGATCAGGCTTTCGGAGACATGCTCGGCGCTGCCTGATAACCACGATTGCCAGCCTTCCGGTCGTTATAAAATTCCCAGCTGCTGCAGCAGTGGTAGCTGGGATGTGCGGAACGTATCAATCTGAACGGCTAATTCATCAAGGTTTTCTACCATGGACTGAATGACCTTGCCTTCTTTGGTAAGCTTATGCCGGCTCGTTTCCATTTTTTCCCAGATAAATGACAGCGGATCCGGATTTCCGTCAATCTCACATATTATGAGCAGTCGTTCCAGCCAGTCCACCTTTATTGCATTTTGCAGCACCGGAGAAGCCAGAAACTGTTTCCCCAAATTATCAACCTCTCTCTTGAGTAGTGCGCAGTTCAGTCTTTTAGTAGCCATGACAGTATAGGGTGCGGGTTCAACCGCCGGCATCACGTATTCAGCCGAGAGCAGCACAATGAGTGCCTCCAGCACCCGGCCACTCCCCAACACGCTTATTTCCTCATGCTGCAGCAGTTCTTCCAGGCTGTGAGGTTTCAGCTCAAAGGCATGCAGTATTGGATCGTAGAGTTCCCTGTCAAAATGCACCTCGCCAATTGGAAAGAGCGCTTTACGCTTCAGTTTAGCTTGCGGTACGACCAAGGCAAAGCGGCACCTGAAAAAAAGTTCCAGTTGAAGCGAAGAGTGCAATTTAGGACGATCGCGAGAAAACAAGTCCCTGCGTAAGAGCATGTTGACAGCAAAGTCCTTTACCGTCTCCCGCATCGCCTTGTCGGTAACACCGTCCAGAATCTGCTGCTGTGCCTCGGAGAATCTGAGAATATCCTGATTCTCTGCAAAATTGGCTGAACCTGTAAAGCTCAGTTTTGCCCCGGCAAGATCCCGTGCCACGTCCGCATGACAGAACAGTGTCCAGTCGCGGTTGAAAAATTCATGGGCCAGGTAGTTCCTTGGCAAGGTGCAGATATATTCGAAAAAGTCCCTGGTGGCAGGACCGGTTTTGAAAATGGAGGCATGAGCGTTCTTTAGTCGCTCGACAAACTCAATGGCCAGGTCTATACGCTGCTCCAGAGTACCTGACTGCGTATCGGCATATGAGATGAGCAGTTCTCTGAGAGGCGCATGCGCATTCCACCCGAGTAAACTGTTGTAGCTCAAATAAACCACTCCGCCCGGTTTCAGCTTGTTGCCCAGAAATTCCACAATGTGCCGACGGGTTTCGGTCCCGACCCAGGTATAAACGCCGTGTATTACAATGAAATCAAATGTGGGCAAGGGGAGTTCGCCCAGATCGGCAAAGTCGTTTTCCCAGAAGGTGACGTTTTCAAGATCGGCCTGATGGGCCAGGCCGCGGGCACTAGAGATGTGCACAGAGTTGAAATCGACTGCATGGAACTCCCCCTCCGGGTGGCAGGCAGCAAAAAGATTGACGGATTCCCCCTGGCCGCATCCCAAGTCACAGTAGGTGAATCCATTCTGCAGCGCTATAGGCTCAATGCTCTGAATCAGCAGGATTGAATTCAATGCCGACGGTCCCAACTCGCGATGGACCCCGCGAACATATTCTATCTCGATTACATATCCGTTTTTCCAATCCATGTGAGTCTGCACTTCCTTAACATGACGGTTCCAAGGGAAAAGATGGGGGTGCAACAAACAAAAACGGCTGCCGCCATCCGGCTGAATTGACCTTCAGTCACTAAACCAAGCCTATTCTCGACCCGGCGGGGGCAGATACTGCTCAAACTGTTTTTTGTCGACAGCGCAGCGATAGGCCTCTCCCGGGTTGACCTTTCTCATTTTAAGCAGATCAAGCAGGTGCTGGTCCAACAGCTGCATGCCGTCTTTTTTTGCGGTCTGAATGATGGAGGGGATCTGGAATGTCTTTGCCTCTCTGATCAGGTTGGCAATAGCCGGGGTGCCGAGCATGATTTCAAGCGCCGCTACCCGTCCCTTGCCGTCGGCGGTTTTGAGCAGCTGCTGGCAGACGACCCCCTTGAGCGATTCGGAGAGCATGGCCCGTACCTGCTCCTGCTGATCGGTGGGGAAAACGTCGATGATACGGTCTATGGTCTTGGGGGCGGTATTCGTATGCAGGGTCCCGAATACAAGATGCCCGGTTTCGGCGGCGCTCATGGCAAGCTGGATGGTGGTCAGATCGCGCATTTCACCGACCAGTATTACGTCCGGATCCTCCCTCAAAGCGGCGCGCAGGGCCGAGGCAAAACTTTCGGTATGATCGCCGATCTGTCGCTGGTTGATCAGGGACATCTTGTTCTCGTGGATGAATTCCAGAGGGTCTTCAAGGGTAAGGATGTGCTCTTTGCGAGTGGAGTTGATAAGGTCGATCATGCCGGCCAAAGTTGTAGACTTTCCCGAACCGGTCGGCCCGGTAACCAGCACCAGTCCTTTCTTGAATTGGGTCATTTTGGTCACCCCTTCCGGCAGTCCCAGCTCCTCGGCCGACAGAATCTTGCTCGGAATGATACGGAAAACGGCGGCAATCCCCCGGTACTGCATCATAATGTTGCCTCGAAAACGGGCCAAATCGGCCACTTCGTAGGCAAAATCGATATCTTTGTATTGTTCGAAGTGTGCCCTCTGCTTTTCGCTCAAAATTTCGAACAGTATCGCCTTCAGCTCATCATGCGACAGGGTCTTGAAGTTGAGTCGCACCATGTCGCCGCGCAGGCGGAAAATTGGGGGGTTGCCGGTGGAGAGGTGCAGGTCGGAAGCCCCCTGTTCCTTCATCATGTTAAAGAGTGCATCTATGCGTGCCATAAATTCCTCCTTCTTTAGCCCTTATAAACCGGATTCATACGTTATTTAAAGAACTACCGAAGTTATATATTCTTCAGGCGAAACGTCCCCTGCCATCAAAAGCCGCAGCCCTTCTTCTTCGAGGCCATGATAACCGGCCATTTTTTGATGGTTTTTCAGGGGGGCAACATCGCTTGACTGTTCGAAAATACGCAGGAACTCGTCATTGAAAACCAGAACGTCCACCAGATGCTTTCTGGCGCTGAAGCCGCTCTGCCCACAGGCATCGCATCCGGTGGTACGGTAAAACGCTACGGGGCGTTCATCAAGGTTCATCGCCGCCAGCTCCTCGGCCGGAGGGGTGTATTCCGTTCGGCACTCCGGACAGAGCAGCTTGATCCCTTTGAAAGAAACCAGGCCATTGACGAATACCGGCAGGTAGTATTTCTGCTGCTGATACAGCAGCAGCTGGCGCAGGGCGTTGTGGGTCCCGCGAATATCCAGCCCGGCCAGAACAATTTTTCCCCGCATTGCGGCCTTGCAGGCCGCCGTAAAAGGGAGCGCCTCGGTGGCGTCCTCAATGATCAGTATGTCGGGGGCATGATCCAGTGCCTTCATGATGGTCGCGGCACGTTTCGCTTCGTCCCGCGGAATGGGAATACGCGGGAAGCCTTTGGTAGTTTTGCCCGGCCCTTCTCCGAGGATAATTACGTTCTTGCCGCCGGTATCGATCTCTTCCAGCATCAGATCGATAAAACGGTCGCGTTCCTGGATGTTTCGCGAGGCAAAGAAGGTAATACCTTGCTGCTTGCGTGACAACCGGATAAAATCTGCTTCCTGCTCCGCGGGAAGATGGAGATCGGCGAGCCGGTCCGGAATCCTGTCGGACAGACGCGGTCTGATAGTGATGTACTCGCCGCCATAGCCCTGCATCGAGGATATCTGGAAGGTGATCGGATGAGAACGATAGCTGAATGTCAGTAACCCGCCGGAATGGTGTTCACTGTTTGGCGTACTGCCGATGTTTTTTCGGATTTTCTGGGTGACGTCCGGGTAAAAGGTGCCGGCTAATGTGCCGACCGGCCGCGAGACGCCGCCGCGTCTGCCGCTGATGGTCACTGTTTCTCCCATCGGCTGCAGTGAGAGCGATGAGAGTCGGTTCTGTAAAATAAAAATCAACAGGTAGTCAAGCAGCTTTCCGCCGGTCAGGTCGTGGTTGATGGTTTCCAGAACTTTTTCGGAAAAGGCGCTCGAAGCAAATCCCAGATGCTCCTGCTCGCTGCTGCCGTAACAGGCCTCGATCATTTCGCGAATTTCACGGATCAAAGCCACCGAAATATTGACCTGGCAGCCGCTTAACTGTTCGACGGCCATGATTGCTGCCTTGTTTAGCGGATCGGAAATGGCGATGCTCAACTCACCTCCGGCCTTGATGAGCGGAATAAGATTGAACTTTCTCGCCGTCGCCGCCGGGACAAGCCGTACCGCATCCGGGTCGATCATGTCGGCTTTGAGCCGGATGTACGGCAGATCAAGCTGATTGGAAAGCGCCCAGTCGATATCCTCCTGCTTGACGATCCCCAGGTTGATCAACGCCTCGCCAAAGCGTACGCCGGTAAGCCGCTGTTCCTCCATGGCCGCGGCGATATCATTTTCGTTGATGATGTTGCAGGCAGTAAGAATGTCTCCCAAATTACCTTTTTTTACCTGCACTGCCATGGCCGTCCCCCATTATTTGGAATGTTGTGAACTCTACTCGCTCCGGTCGCTTAAATTCTCAAAACGGGTATGCTCGCCGAAAAATGCCAGGCTGACCGTCCCGATTGCGCCGTTACGCTGCTTGCCGATAATCAGTTCGGCGTTGCGATCATGCCCCTGGGTGCAGGATCCGTCGCGCTTGCGGCACTGCTCGCAGTAGACCGCTTCGCGGTAGACGAACATGATCACGTCGGCATCCTGTTCGATGGCTCCCGATTCGCGCAAGTCGCTCATCATCGGGCGCTTGTCGGCACGTTTTTCCAGCTCCCGGTTCAACTGGGAGAGAGCCACAACCGGAACGCTCAGCTCTTTGGCCAGCGCCTTCAGGGATTGGGAAATTTCCGAAATTTCCTGCTGGCGCGATTCGATGCGGGTGCCCGCTTTCATCAACTGCAGATAGTCGACAATGATCAGACCGATATCATGTTCGCTCTTCAGGCGGCGCGCCTTGGAGCGGAGTTCCAGGACGCTGATGGCCGGGGTGTCGTCGATGAAGATTTTGGCATCATGGAGAATTCCGGCAGCCCTGGTCAGGCGCGGCCAGTCACTGTCGTGGAAGTGGCCGGTGCGCATCCGCCCGAAGTCAACCCGGGCGATGGAAGCCAGAAAACGCATAACCAGGTCTTCCTTCCCCATCTCCAGTGAGAATATGACTGAAGCGGTCTTTTTCTTGCTCTCGGCGCTGGCGTGTTGGGCTATGTTGAGCGCCAGAGTCGTTTTCCCCATCGAAGGGCGCGCGGCAATAATGATAAGGTTGCCCGGCTGAAAACCGGCGGTCATCTGATCGAGATCGACATAACCGGTTGGCACGCCGGTGATATGCTCCTTGCGGTCATTCAATGACTTGAGAATTTTGAACGCTTCCTTGATAAGCGGCTGGATCGGCACATACTGCGGCCTGAGCTTGTTCTCGCCGATCTCGTACAGGTCCTTCTGCGCCTTGTCCAGCATCTCGTTGACATCGGTCTGATCTTCATAGCTGCGGGTGACAATTCCGGTGGCAATGGTAATCAGTTTGCGATTGACCGACTTCTCTTTGACGATCTTGCAGTAATAGCTGATGTTGGCGGCGGTCGGAACATAATCGACCAGCATGAGCAGGTATGCGGCTCCGCCAATCTCATCCAGCTCACCCTTTTTTTTCAGGGCTTCGGTCAGCGTGACCAGGTCGCACGGCTCACGCCTGTCGGAGAGCTGCATCATCGCCAGAAAAATCTTGCGATGCACCTCGCGGTAGAAATCTTCCGGAACGATGCTTTCCAGCACCCGGTTGATGGCGTCGTTGTCTATCAGTATACCACCCAGAATCGACATTTCAGCATCGAGATTCTGGGGGGGGAGTTTTGGGTCAGTCATACTAAAGTTTCCTTATGTTTCTGATTTTCGCTATTCACGGAGAACTGACCTTCTCACGCCGCAGCAGGTCTCCCGCTTCGACTGCGAACGGCACCGTCAATAGTATCCGTGAGTTGGGGTTGGCGACCTCCGCCGGAATGGCAGCGCCGCGCTCTGGAAGTACCGAGAAACGCTGCAAAGTCAGGGTGTCGCTTCGCATTCCCGGCCCGATGAATTCGATTGCATCTCCGAGCTTGATCCGGTTCCGAACACTGATCAGAAGGGTTCCGTCGCTTTGGACCTCATCCACGACTCCGACGAAGTCGTGACTCCGGATATAGGCAGACTGGTATTCTTGCCCGACGGTGCGCGGCTGGCCGAACAGGAAGCCGGTAGTATAGCCGCGATGGCTCAGTTTTGCCAGTTCCTCCAACCATTCCGGGCGACAGCGCCACTCGGCCGGGTTCGCCAGATACTCGTCCAGCGCCTGGCGATAGACCCGCAGCACCGACGCCACGTAGTTGATCCCCTTCATCCGCCCTTCAATCTTGAGCGCATGCACCCCGCTCGCGACGATCGCAGGAATATGTTCCAGCAGGCAGAGGTCGCGGGAGTTGAAGATAAAAGTGCCGTTTTCGTCCTCGACGACCGGGAAGTATTCCCCGGGGCGTGACTCTTCCACCAGATGGTAGCTCCAGCGGCAGGGGTGGGTGCATTCGCCCCGGTTGGCGTCGCGTCCGGTCAGCATGCTGGAAATCAGGCAGCGGCCGGAATAGGAGATGCAGAGCGCTCCATGGACAAAGGCCTCGAATTCCATTCCGGGAACCTTTATCACCGTCTCGCAAATATTGTCGAGGCTCATTTCGCGGGCCAGGTTGATCCTGCTAACCCCCTGCTGCTGCCAGAACCGGGCAGAGCGCCAGTTAATGGTGTTGGCCTGGGTCGAAAGGTGCAGTTCGCGCTCCGGCGATACCTGACGCACCGCATCGATCACCCCCGGATCGGCGACGATATAAGCGTCGAAGGGGAGAGGGGCGATCAGCGACAGATACTCTTCCAGCTCGGCAAGCGACTCGTTACGAGGATAGCTGTTGATCGTCAGATAGGCTTTAACCCCCTTTGCGTTACAGAAATCGAGCGCCGCTTTCATCTCGTCAACGGAAAAATTGTCGGCCATATTGCGAAGCCCAAAGGCTTCACCGCCAAGATAAACGGCATCGGCGCCGTAATGTACCGCGATTGTAAGTTTTTCCATGTTGCCGGCCGGAGCCAGCAATTCAGGTCTTTGCATGGGAGTTCCAATTATTCTAATTAAGCGATTTGCGTATTCGCGGGTACGCTGATGCTAGCATAATCGGTCTGTCAATAAAACCGAAAAGGCACCTTTCACTTGACAAAGCCGGCCATAACGCTTTAATTATGAAAAAGTTGCGTTAAATGGGGGTATTATGCCGTCATACTGTCGGTTGGCACCATATCTGTTTCTCTGTTTTTTTCTTCCGGGGTGCGCTGCCAATGATCTGGTGGTCAAACGTCAGGCCGAATCCGAAGCAAAGATAGAGTTCCTGATTCAGTCGTCGAAAAAAGCGGAACAGCGGCACAATGAGCTTGCCGGTTTGCTGCAGGTTCAAGATGATCGGCTTCAGTCGATAGCCGGCGAAATAAAGCTGCTGAAGGATGAAAACCGTGAACTGCGGGCATTCAGAGACGAAATAAAGGCCAAGGTGGCGGGTTTGGTTCAGCAGTCGCAGACTCCCAAGATAGAGATCGTCAATCAGCCTTTGCCGACCAAAGCTGCCGGATATTCCGGCCCCCCTGCGGAATATCTCAAATCGTTCGGCTTGTACAGCGCCAACAATTTTCCGGCTGCCATTGAAGCTTTTGACTCCTTTCTCAAGAACAATCCGCAGAGCGACTACGCTGCCAATGCGGTGTACTGGATTGGTGAGTGTTACTACACTCTTTCGGATTTTCCCAAAGCAAAAGAAGCCTTTTCAAAGGTGGTGGAGAGCTATCCTAAAAGCACTAAAATCCCGGATGCGCTCCTGAAGCTCGGCTATACATTGTCGGCTATGAAAGATAAGGAAAAGGCGACCGGAATATACGAAAGAATAATTACGTCATATCCAAGCAGTCCTGCTGCAATAAAAGCGCGGGAACGCCTGAACGAACATTGAACCCGGCCTGTCCTTTAGTAGATTAGGGGCGAATGAGGTGCCTTAAATGAAAATCGGATTACTGCTGCTGGCTGCGCTTTTTGCCGTGCCTTCCATGCTGCTTGCCGCCGGGCAGGACGAGCCTGCCGTTTATGCCATAAAACAGGGGGATACGATCTGGGGGCTATCGGAACGATTTATTAAAGATCCGAAGTATTGGCCGAATATGTGGTCTCAGAACGGCCAAATCACAAATCCTAATTTTATTTATCCAGGTCAGAAAGTGCGGATTTTTCCAGACCGGTTGGAATTTGTCCCCAAAGAGCAGCCGATAACGAAAACCGCGCAAAAGAGCGCACATGCTGCAGCGGCTGCTGCTGAAACGCTTCAGGAGGTTTCCACCGAAAAGGCGTACAGGCTTTACGGCACGGAGAGTTTCCTGGTGGAGAAAGGTTTCAAACCTTACGGTCTGGTGGTAGGAAGCCCGCATGATCGTGTAGCCGCTGGAATTGATGATATTGTGTACACCGATATCGGCACCGCCCAAAATGCCAAAAGCGGTGATAAGTTCTCCATATTTCGCAAGGATGTTTCAGTCAGTCACCCGCTGAACAACGAGGAAATGGGCTACAAGATAGTTCCGCTGGGTACGCTTCAGCTGACCGATGTGGAACAAAAATCATCGCGGGCCATCATTACGAAGTCGTTCAGGGAGATAGGCCCAGGGTCATTTCTTCTCCCCTATAAAGATAGCCGACGTCGGGAAGTAGCGCTGAAAAACAACGGCAGCGATCTCAAAGGGTACATTGTTGAAAGCTGCAGCGGCTCCAGCATAATCGGCGCCGGAGATGTAGTTCATATTGATCTCGGAGCCGCCCATGGAGCCGAAGTCGGCAACATGCTGTACATTGTCCGTGATGTTACGATCGATCAACGGTATGTCGAAGGACGAATCGAACGATTGCCGCAAGAGCTGCTGGGAGCTTTGGTCATACTTGAAGCCGATAAAAGAACCTCAACCGCATTGGTCGTCAAAAGTATCGATACGATATATAAAGGGGACAGGATCGTCAGCCAGACGAAATGATTGAAAAATATTGAGGTCACGTTCAAGACCGGCTTCGGACCGGTCTTTTTGTCGTATAGCTTTAGTGCGTAAGAAGTTGTTTTCTGCTTTATTTATTGCTGAAAACAGCTTCGTAAACGCACTTATCCCGTTTATCGGGGCTGGGTGTCGAAAATGGGAAATTATTACTGGATAGGACTCAAAGCGGTTCCCGGTATCGGTAATGTTGCTTTCCGGCGTCTTCTGGAGCGTTTTGAAACACCTGAAGCCGCGTTGAAGGCGGCTCCAGAGTTGCTTGCCGCCGTCAGGGGCATGACACCCTCGGTGATTGAAGGGGTCAAGAATGGCGAATGGCGTCGTTTCGCGGATGAGGAGTGTCAACGGCTTGAAGCAAGCGCTGCGCGTCTGGTAACATATATCTCGACCGACTACCCAAAATCCCTGTTCGAAATACCGGATCCGCCGCCGTTTCTGTACGTCAAAGGGGAACTGCGTTCATCAGAGCTTTCCATCGCCATAGTAGGCTCAAGGCGGGCAACATCATACGGGGTGATGACAACCGGAAAACTGGCCGGTGCGCTTGCCGGACACGGAGTCTGCGTCGTATCGGGAATGGCTCGCGGAGTCGATACGGCGGCTCACAAGGGGGCGCTGCAGGCGGGAGGAAGAAGCATCGGTGTGCTCGGGTGCGGAATTGACCAGATCTATCCGCCCGAGAACCGGGCGCTTTTTGAAGAGATGGCCGGCAAGGGGTGTCTGGTATCCGAATTCCCGCTCGGCAGCCTGCCGCTGGCGGAAAATTTCCCCAGACGCAACCGGATTATCAGCGGATTGTCGAAAGGGGTGCTGGTCGTTGAAGCTGCCGAGAAAAGCGGTTCGCTGATTACCGCCCAGTATGCCCTGGAGCATGGCCGCGATGTTTTTGCCGTGCCGGGAAATATTTCATTCGCCACCAGTCGCGGCAGCAATCGTCTGATCAAGCAGGGAGCCAAACTGGTTGATTGTGTCGAGGATATTCTGGAGGAGCTTCCGAAAGGCGATCTCTCTTTTGTCGATAATCCGCTGTTTCAGACACCAAGGCGCACGTTTGCCCTGACACCGAAAGAGGCGGCCATTTACGAGCTGCTGGCCCGCTCTCCGCTGCATATCGATGACATCATTACCCAAACTGAATTGACAGCCGGGGAGGTTTCCTCTATGTTACTGCACCTTGAACTCAAAGGGGCGGTAACACCGCTTCCCGGCACACACTATGCTGTGTTGGCATAATGCTAAAAGACATTTTAAACACTGAGCAACTGAGCAACTGAGAAAACCAAAGCTTATTTAGGGTAGGGCAGAAACTTATTTTCTTTTGACGTTCTTTGTTGCTCTGTTGCTCTGTGTTTCGTTAGCCTTTGAATACCTTTTTTAAATCCACTAGAAGGATACCCATTCACATTATGTCGAAAAACCTCGTTATTGTCGAATCCCCCGCCAAGGGGAAAACCATAGAAAAATTTCTGGGCCCCGATTTTAAAGTTCTGGCTTCGTTCGGGCACGTGCGTGCTCTCCCAAGCAAACAGGGCTCGGTTGATATCGAGAAGGGCTTCGAGCCGAAGTACCACGTGCTTCCTGAGAGCAAAAAACATCTCGATGCAATCAAAGCCGCACTCAAGGGGGCGGATCGACTGCTCTTGGCAACTGACCCCGACCGTGAAGGGGAGGCGATCTCCTGGCATCTGCTGGCGGCTCTGGGGCTGGATAAAAAGAACCCAGGCATAAAAATCCAGCGGGTCGAGTTTCATGAGATCACCAAAGAGGCTATTCTGCATGCCGTCAAGAATCCCCGCGATATTGCGCTCGATCTGGTGAACGCCCAGCAGGCCCGCTCGATTCTGGATTATCTGGTCGGTTTCAACCTCTCCCCCTTTCTCTGGAAAAAGATCCGTTACGGACTTTCCGCCGGTCGTGTCCAGTCGGTGGCGCTTCGTCTGGTCTGTGAGCGCGAGAAGGAAATTCTGGCCTTCAATGAACAGGAATACTGGACTGTCGCCGCCCGTCTGGGTGTTTCGGCCGGTCAGGAGTTCAGGGCCGGTCTGGTGGATGTGGGGGGGAAGAAACTCGGCAAGTTCGATATTCCCGGCGAGGATATCGCGACCGCTCTGAAAGCTGCATTGCAGTCGGGCAGCTATAAAGTGGCGAAGATTACCAAAACTGAGAAAAAGCGTAACCCTTCGCCTCCGTTCACGACCTCTACCCTTCAGCAGGAGGCTTCGCGCAAGCTTGGATTTTCGGCGAAGAAAACCATGTCCACGGCGCAAAAGCTCTACGAAGGGATCGATATTGGAGCCGAAGGAACGGTCGGTCTGATCACCTATATGCGTACCGACAGCGTCAATCTTTCAACGCTGGCGTTGAAAGATGCCCACGATGTGATCTCCGCCGCGTACGGCAAGGAGTATGCGCTCGCCAAGCCGCGGATATTCAAAACCAAATCCAAGAATGCGCAGGAGGCTCATGAGGCTGTCCGGCCGACCTATATCGCCAAGACTCCGATTGAACTGAAAAAGTTTCTGACCCCCGATCTTTATAAGCTGTATGAGCTGATCTGGAAGCGGACTGTTGCCTGCCAGATGGCCGAAGCGCTGCTGGATCAGACATCGGTCGATATTGCCGCCGAGCTGTCCGCGCCGCCGACCGCCGGACCGTTTGCCGGGGCGGGGAAGGCGGGGCTGCGTGCTGCCGGCACGGTTATCCGTTTTCCCGGATTTATGAAGCTGTATATCGAAGGGCTTGACGATCAGGATGAAGAGAAAGAGGGACTGCTGCCGGCAATGAGCGAAGGGGCTTCGCTCAAGCTGCATGAAGTTCTTCCCGAGCAGCACTTCACCCAGCCGCCGCCGCGCTATACCGAGGCGACCCTGGTAAAAACGCTGGAAGAGTACGGCATTGGCCGCCCCTCGACCTTTGCTTCGATCATGAACACGCTGGTGGAGAGAAAATATGCCCGCCTCGACAAGAAGCGCTTCTTCCCGGAAGATGTCGGCATGGTGGTCAGCGACCTGCTGACGGCCCATTTCCAGAAGTACGTGGATTATAACTTTACCGCCGGACTGGAAGAGGAACTGGATCAGGTTTCGCGCGGCGAAAAAGAGTGGCAGCCGCTTTTGAAAGAGTTCTGGGAGCCGTTTATTGCCCTTTTGAAACAGAAGGAGGGGGAGGTAAACAAGTCCGACCTGACGACCGAGGCGACTGATGAACTTTGTCCCGAATGCGGCAAACCGCTGGTCGTGAAACTCGGCAAGCGCGGTAAATTCATCGCCTGCTCCGGTTTTCAGGAAGGGTGCAAATATACCCGTAACGTCGATCAGGAGGGGGTAGAGGTCGCCGAACCGGTTCTCTCCGATGAAAAATGCGAAAAATGCGGCGAGCCGATGCTGATCAAGGATGGCCGTTTCGGTAAGTATCTGGCCTGCTCCGGCTACCCGGCCTGCAAAAATATCCAGCCGTTGATCAAGCCGGTAAGCACCGGCGTGGTCTGCCCGGAGTGCAAGGAGGGGGAGCTGACCGAGAAGAAATCGCGCTTCGGCAAGCTGTTCTACTCCTGCAATCGCTATCCGCAGTGCAAATTCGCTCTTTGGGATCTCCCGGTGGAAAGCCCATGCCCGAAATGCGGTTTCCCGCTGCTGGTCAAAAAGATCTACAAACGGAAGGGCGAGTTCCTGAAGTGTCCCAAAGAGGGTTGCGATTACGTCAGCGAGTGAATAAATCTGCTCGGATAACCAGAGGCACGGGTTGCGGGATATTTCGAACGAGAGTGCGGAATTCTCTCAAACGCCCGTGCCTCACTGTTTTTAAAAGGAACAAACCATGACCGAAAAAAATATCACCATCATCGGCGGCGGCCTGGCAGGATGCGAAGCCGCATGGCAGGCCGCGCAGCGCGGCATCCAGGTTGTCATCCACGAAATGAAGCCGCAGCGTTTCTCGCCTGCCCACCATCTCCCCGGTCTGGCGGAGCTGGTCTGCTCAAACTCGCTGCGCGGTGTTTCGCTCGATAACGCGGTGGGGCTGCTTAAGGAGGAGCTCCGCCGCTGCGGCTCATTGACGATGGAAGCTGCCGAGGCCACATCCGTTCCGGCAGGGGGCGCTCTGGCCGTGGATCGGCAGCTCTTTTCCGAATACGTTACCGCCAAAATCGAATCTCATCCGCTGATCCGAATAGAGAGGTCCGAAACAACAACCATACCGGCCGAGGGGGCCGTCATCATCGCCTCCGGTCCGCTTACCAGCGATGTGCTGGCTGTATCGCTGGCTGATCTGACCGGTGACAGGCTTTACTTCTATGATGCCATCGCTCCGATTGTTGCCGCCGATTCGCTTGATATGACGAAGGTCTTCGCCGCCTCGCGCTACGGCAAGGGGGATGGCGACGACTATCTCAACTGTCCCCTCAATGAGGATGAATATCTACAGTTTGTCGATGAATTAAATCGCGGTGAAAGGGTTCCGGCGCGCGACTTTGAAAAAGTTGTCCACTTCGAAGGGTGCATGCCGGTCGAAGAGCTGGCAATGCGCGGTGTGGAAACGCTCCGTTTCGGGCCGATGAAGCCGGTCGGATTGATCAATCCGGCTACCGGATATGAGGCGCACGCCGTCATTCAACTGCGCGCCGAAAACCGGGAGAAAACCATGTATAATCTGGTCGGTTTTCAGACCAAGTTGACATGGCCCGAGCAGCGCCGGATCTTCCGCATGATTCCGGGGCTTGAGAACGTCGAGTTTGTCCGTCTCGGCTCGATGCATCGTAATACCTTTATCAACTCACCGGCGCTGTTGGAGCCGACGCAGCAGCTGAAAAGCGATCCGCGAATATTTTTTGCGGGTCAGATCACCGGGGTGGAGGGGTATGTGGAGTCGGCCGCCGGCGGTTTTCTGGCCGGAATCGCCGCAGCCCATTTTGTCCAGGGCCGGCCGATTCCGGTGCCGTCGCCTGAAACCGCTCTGGGGGCTTTGATGCATCATATTACCAATGCCGATGTCAAACATTTCCAGCCGATGAATGTAAACTACGGGCTCTTTCCCGAGTTGCCGGGGAGGATCAAGAAGAAGGAGCGACGGCAGAAACTGGCGGAACGGGCGTTGGTTGCGCTGGAAGAGTGGATCAAAACCTGTGAATAACACGGAGAGACGGAGAGCACGGAGAAATAAACTGAAATTTTGCCAAGCGGCTAAAAAGACTAACCTTGTTATAATGTTCGGGATTGTATAAAATTTTTTATATCAAAGATGTTACTGATTGGTACTGATCTTCCGCCAAAGACAGAATGTAGGGGCGCACCCGGCGGGTCGCCCTGGTGCAACATCCGCCATTGCGGCCCATGGCAACAGGGCGAGCCAACGGCGTCGCCCCTACAGAATCAAATAATGTAAATAGCGGAAGATCAGTATCATTCAGGAAGATGCTTGGCTTGGTTTTCTCCGTGATCTCCGTCTCTCCGTGCTATTAACGAAAGGGTCTAACGAATGAAACAACAAAAAAACGATCCCCTCAAGCGGGTTGAAGATCAGCTGAAAAAATGTGTTAAATGCGGCGCCTGTCGAACCAACTGTCCGGCTTTTGCCGCTTTTCAGCGCGAGCCGGCGGTGGCGCGCGGCAAGGTTGCTCTGGCTCAGCATATTCTTGCCGATGATATCGAACTGGACGACCAGACCTATCAGGCCATGTCCAAATGTCTGCTTTGCGGCAGCTGCGTTGAAAAATGTCCCAACGATGTGCCGACCGATGAAATTGTTATCGCCGCCCGAGAATCGTTGGCAAAGAGACGCGGTCTGACGACATTTCATGCCGCGGTCGGTCAGGTGATCAAGAACAGAACCCGCATGAAAATGGGGGCCAAAATGGCTGCCCTGCTAGGCCCGCTCTTCTTTAAAAAAGTTCCGGAAACATCCGGCCTGCGTCTCCGCTTTCCGGTGCCGTTCGTCGGCAATAAGCGTTTTATCCCTGAAATCGCCAGGAACAGTTTTATCGAACAGCATCCCGAGGTTATACCGGGGGAACCGGGCAAACCGCGCATCGCCTTTTTTGTCGGCTGCATGACCAACTTTGTTTATACCGATGTCGGCGAGGCCGCTTTGGCGCTGTTCCGTCATATGGGGTGTACGATTATCATCCCCAAAGGGCAGCAGTGCTGCGGGCTGCCCGGCATGTCGGGTGGGGATCTTGCCACGGTGCGCGATCTGGCGGAAAAAAATCTGGCGGAATTTGAAAAATACGAAGTCGATTATGTCATGAGCGCCTGTGCCACCTGTGGCGGCGCTCTGCATCGGCTCTATCCGCTGGTGATCGGCAAGCGCAACCCCGAGCTGCGGGAGAGGCTTGACGCATTGGCAAAGAAGACGGTCGATGCCGCTCAGCTCCTGCGGCAACTGGGGCTTAATCCAGCCGAAACGGGAGCCGGCGAGCCGATAGAGGTGACCTACCACGACCCGTGCCATCTGCGCACACGCGGCATAACCAAACAGCCGCGCGAGTTGCTGATTGAAACTCCGGGTGTCCGGCTGACCGAAATGGAAGGGGCCGACAGATGTTGCGGGCTTGGCGGCACTTTCAATGTCTATCATTATGATTCGTCAATGACTATCAATGACGCCAAGAGTGAAGCGATAATTTCGACAGGGGCCCAGGCTGTTGCCACAGGCTGTCCCGGTTGCATGATGCAGCTTTCCGATGGCCTGAAACAGCACGGCTCGACGGTTGAAGTAGTGCATACGCTTCAGTTGCTGGCGCGCGGCCTCAAACGGTAAAATATTTTTTCGAATATACAAAATTCAGGAAATATTGAGTCAAAAACAGATGACGAAATATACATTACCCTGTTTTTACATATTGTTAGCACAAATAATGTGACGATTATGTGACTTTTATGTTGACATACGTTTGATTTGTTGTATATTCCGTCCATTCAAATAGAACGAATGCTGAAACAAACGAACCTGAAAAGTAGCTAACCGATTGTAAATACTGAGAAACAGCGTCAGCTGCAGCGAATACCGGGGGCGAAACAAACTGTGAACGTTTCAGAAAGAAAAATATTTGTGATGTTAGAGTTTTGCCTTTAGGTGCCGGCTTTAGAGCTGAGCGCTTGAAGGTATTTGTGTTTAAAGAGCCTTTTGATTTTGGATGGCGATGTGGTTTGAGATGTTCGGACCAAATTTACTACGAAAGGTGGTGAGCAACAGCATCATATTAATCCGACAGTATGTTAACCCGCAGTAGTACGAGCAAATATCATAAAAAATGGGAGGAACACACATGAATTTCAAAAAATCAGTAGCAATCGCAGCAGCAGTAGGAGCACTTTCCGCACTGGCAATTCCGGCAATGGCTGAAACAACTATTTACGGCTCTGCCCGTGTCGCCACAGCTTGGGACACCACGGTACTTCCAAAGAGTGCTGCTAATGCGGTCAACGGCAGCAGCCAGACATTCTTCAATATCGACAACCAGGCTACCAGCCGTCTCGGCGTAAAAAGTGTCAACGGTAATCTTACCGCTGTCGCTGAATTGGGCATCGGCGATGCCGGCGTTTACAATCTCAATGGTGGCAGTTTGGGCGGTTTTAACCAGACAGGCTGGGTAAACGGCAGCGGCGGACTTACTCTTGTCTACACCCGTCATATTTACGGCGAATACAAGTTTGACTCCGGTAAACTGTTGATCGGTCAGACCTGGACCCCCTACACCGTAGTATCGAAACAGGCCCTGAACAGCGATGAGGGGAACTGCTACTTTGGCGCTCTGTATGACGGTCGTTTCCCACAGATCAAGTACACGCTGAACAATGGTATATATGTTGATTTTATCCGTCAGGCTACAGCAGAAACTGCAGCGCCAGCGGTTGGTACAGCTAATGGTCAAACCACTGCTGGTGCTAATCTTGCGGTTAATCCGGCAAACCTGAAGGCAGCTTATCTTCCCAAACTGGCTATTGGTTATGACGGCAAATCCGGCGCTTACACCTATGGCGGCGGCATTCTGCTCCAGACTCAGAAAGACGCAAATGGTAAGGCTGTTAATAGCGAGTTGCTTTACGCCCATGGAACAGCGACGATGGGTGCTTTTGACGCATTAGTAAACCTTGGTCTCGGAAATAACATCAGCGCTTTGGCTATTAAAGACGGCGGATCTTTCCTTGCTGTGAAGGCTTCTGACGGCGCTAGTAATAACCCTGTCACCACTTTTACAGCTCTGGTCGGCGTTGGCTATACCGTTTCCCCAACTGTTAAAGTGCAAGCTGGCATCGGCGGCGGTACTTCTTCCACCTCATCTGACTCTGCCGCCCATCCTGTTCTGACTTATGCCGGCTATATAAACGCCCCGATTACACTTGCTAAAAATGTTTATGTAACGCCTGAGTACAACTATATTGACCAGCTTAATCAAGCTTCAGGTTCCACTGCTGCTGGTTCGATTAGAAACCACATCTATGGCGCTCAGTGGCGTGTAGACTTCTAATTTTTTTTTTTGACAATTCCGCAACAAAAAACCCCGGCTTGTCCGGGGTTTTTTGTTATAACCCGTTGCATTGATCCAGGGAGAAAATGATGAATATCAGATTGATACCGGCTCTTTTTCTGCTCATATTCACAACCTGCAACACCGTCTGGAGCGCGCCGATCACGACCTTTGTCTCCGAGTTCACTGTCAGCGGAGCGAGCAAGCCCGAAGAGATGAAGGCGACTATTCAGACGCTGCTGCTGTCGCGCCTGGCCGGTGATAAAATTGCCACCGTCGGCAAGCCGGAGGGGGCCGAGATGAAAATTACCGGCAGCTATCTGCTAAGCGGTAATATGTTCAGTCTGGATGCGGCCGCGGTCAACAGCGCCGGAGTTGTTGTCATCCGCGCGTTTGCCCAGGGGAAGAGCCCCGATGATTTAATCCCCGCACTCACCGCACTGGCAAAATCACTTTCCGAAGGCATTGACAAGGGACTTCCGGCGACAGGCGCGCCGCAGGCTTCCGCACAACCTGCTGATATAGTAATTGCGCCCAAGATAGCTCCCGCACCGGTCAGTCGCCAGTCCGTATTCAAAATGAATGGCGCACTTAACGGTTTGGCGATCGGCCGTACTTTTCCTGGGGGAGATCGAGAGCTGTTCGCGATCGGCAGCCAGACTCTCCGTTACTACCGGCAAGGGGCAGAGCTGAAGCTGCTGGCCGAGATTCAGTACAAAGCGTATGAGAACCTTCTTGCGGTTGACACCGCCATCCTTGCTAACGACAAGGCTCCGGAGATTTATGTAACCATCATGAATGGTGAAAAACTTGTTTCGCAAGTCTTAACCGTGGATGGTACGGCGCTGAAACAGATTGCCGGGCCGCTGCCGTATTACTTCAGATCGGTAACAGGCGTCGGCGGGATGAAGAAACTGTATGCCCAGCAGATTTCAAGCAGGGATGATTTTCATGGCCCGGTAGCGGAGTTGGTCAAGTCCGGAGAAAGTTACCAGTTGACAAATCCGGTCAAGCTGCCGCAACAGGGGTATCTGTACAACTTCAATATGGTTAAAGGGGCCGGCGGAGAAGTCGATCCAGTAATCTTTGACCGGAGCAGATATCTGAAGCTTTTTAACCCGGCCGGAGAAGAGCTTTGGAAGAGCAGTGATAAGCTAGGCGGCAGTGAGACCCGCTTTGGTCGTGTCGATGCCGGCACCATGCAAGGTAGTGGTGACCCTCTCCGTCAGGTATATCTTGACCAGAGGATCGTCGTAAAGGCAAATGGCGAGCTGCTGGTGCCGAAGAATATGGAATCATGGTACATGTCAGGCAAGCGCTCCTACTCGCGCAGCAGCCTTTACTGCCTTGCCTGGGACGGTATGAATGTTGAGGAAAAATGGCATACCGCCGAAACTGATAATTATCTGGCCGATTTTGCCTATGACGACGCGGCTCACGAACTGATGATGCTCGAAGTCATCAGCAAAGGGGAGGGCCTCTTGTCGAGCGGCGCCAGCAGGTTGATAATCAGAAAGATGGATTAGAAAACCAGAATTTGTCGGAATACTGTTTATTAATACCACAACTTTCGCAGATGGATTTACCTGCTTAATGCCGATAAACACGAACTTTGTTGCTATTTATAAACCACGGGCACAAATAATTCCCCCTCCCTTGCCTAGAGGCACCTACTTCTGGTGACGGGAGGGGGTTAGGGGGTGGGTGTCGTTGCAACATGCTGATTTCATGGCAACCTCCCCCCACCCTAATCCTCCCCTGCAAGGGGGGAGGGGACTTTATAAACAACTGCAAAAGTTGAGTTAATACGTAATGGGCGCGGTCTGTGACCGCGCCCAAATGGTTTAAGCTGCTTTCTCTGCTCGCTCTCGCTGCATTTCAGACCTGAGCATAGCATTGACTCGCGTTGTGTAGCCTTTGCCTTTATGCTTTAACCAAGCTACCACGTCCGCGTCAATTCGCATGCTGACAGATTTTTTAACTGGCCGATAAAATTTACCAACTTCAAAGCCGCTCCAGTCTGTTATCTCCGGAATGTCCGTAAAGTTTATATCCTCTTCCGGCATAGCTTCCAGGGCTTCTAATTCTGCCAGCTGTTTTTTAGTAAGTTCCTTCTTCATAGCTTCTCCTTTCCTTCCTTGTCGCTATTATCCGAACATCTTCAATGCCTGGGTATGTATGAGCGACTAACACAATAACCGTCCTGCTATCTGCCCGACTGTCTGCCAGCATTCCTCGCCGTCCTCGATGCGGTCTTGTCGGCTGATGTGCAGCGGATCGTCAAAAACATGTTGCGCGACTTCGAAGCCAAGCTTATGGTCTCGGATATTGAGCTGGTTTTTATTCTCGTCCCAAGTGCAATTCATAGGTAGGATAATACCATGTATCAACGATATTGTATATACGTTTTAAGTAAAAAGCTCCTCCCCTTGGTTTAAGGGGAGGCTGGGAGGGGTTAGCCTTTCTAACGAATAAATGCGAAAACCCGCCTGTGGCGGGTTTTCGGTGGGAATGATATTTAGTTGGATCTGATTCATCAGACTGCGACCAAACTAATTCCAGTAGTAGCGAAGGCTCGTAAAGAAAATATTGTTTGTCGCAAGGGGTGCTCCACCTTTGGTTACATTGAAATACTTGTTCTCGGTATAGGAATATTGCAAGCCGGCCTGCATCTTGCCGGCGCTGCCCTGATAGCACTTCCACCATGTGCCAACTGT
>CAIYDX010000021.1 GCA_903925005.1 uncultured Geobacteraceae bacterium | reverse complement strand
TTAAGCTCAGGCCTGCTTGTAATTGAATGTTGTTCTTTTTCATGAGTACCCTCCTGATTCTTGATATCAGGAGAATAGCAGATACATGCGACAGAAAAAGTCATACTGAAAACGCAAGCGCTCTTTTAGAACGATTCAGGATTTCTTTTCGTAATTCCATTGCTGCATTTAAGTCCCTAGCATCTCTTGGCGGATTCTCCAATTCTGCTAGTTCTTTATCCAATTTTTCTAGTTCAATTAAATCGTTATAGTCATCTCCAACACGTAGAACAGTTTTAGCATGTTGTATTGAGCCAAGCATTTTGGATTCTATCCCTCCCAAAGCAATACAAGTCCCACCAATAATAGAACCTTTGTCAACGATGACCTTTCCAAGTGTCCTGATATGGCAATTATGTAATTCAACACCTATGATAATATCTCCTGCACTCTCAATATACGCATCATGGATGAAATTTGCCCGGAGTGTACCCCCACAGAAAATCTTTCCACGGCATGCCCCATCCATTCCGCAAAAAGTTATATCTCCATCGCTCTTAATTGAACAAGCACCGATATTTTCTGAAATTTTTATTCCCTTTTTTGCGGTTATGTTAAAATTATCGTTAACGTTTCCCTTAACATCAACTACGCCTAAAAAATCAATGTGCCCTACTCTGAAATTAACGTCGCCTTTAACAACATATACATCTTCTACTGATATTTCATCACCCAACTGGCAAAGTTTACCAGTTGTTGCAGCAATCAAAACGTCACTATTTTCTACTTTATTTATGTTTCGACCAATGATCGTTTTCATTGGCTTGCCATCTTGAGCGGGAACTGGAACCCCAGTAATATTTTGGCCAGGGGTACCAATTCCAGCAGGCACTATTTTCCCTATTTCATCTCCGGCAGAAACGTTAAGAAAAGTCTGGACATTATACATATCGATTGTATCTGTGAGACTTTCTGCTGTTGGGATAGGCGCTGTAGGTTTCACAGTAATATCAAGATATTCATCAGATCCGTTTATAGGCCTTGCTCCAGAAGCCAGTAAAACATCGACAAGTTTTATCCCGGCAGCAGCCTTTACAGCAAAATCTTCAAATGTTTCTTGGTTAATTCCAAACTTTACGTTGTATTGAGCCAATAGATTAGCCAATTCGATTCTGGATATCATTGTCCCTTTATCTGTTGGGACATAACTGCAATAACAGTCAAACTTGTCTTCTGTTATGCGCAGATAAATACTGTACCCAAGCTTTTTGAATTCGTTGCCAGCCGGTTTATTACTTCCTGATACTTCAGCAGACATTCCCAGGCTCCTACGTTTTATTGATTATTGGAGTTTAAGGCGCAATGGAGCGAATACACACATAAGCAGCATTATGCCGCTTTTCGAACGCTTATCTCCACAAATAAGCCAGCTGCAGCAGCCATGTTAACCAGAGCGTCTATTGCAAACAGATTAATCTTTCCGCGCATAAGGTCCGAAAGATGTGGCTGGGTAACACTGAGAAGTTTGGCTGCTTCTACTCTACCATGTCTTTGTCTCCCTACGTGAACGTCAAAAAACATGGTGACTATAGTATAACTACAGGTTATACTTATGCCAAAAATGGAGGTGAAACTATGTTAGCGGTCAAAACTGCAATATCAATTGAAAAAGACATTTTTGATGAAGCAGAACATATTGCTAAAGAAATGCATGTATCACGCAGTAGACTATTCGTAATTGCTATGCAAGATTTTATAGAGCATCGCAAGAACAAGCAACTGTTTGACCAGATAAATACTGCATATTCCGCCGAACCGACCGCAGAGGAGCAGACTCTCCGGAGGGTGTCACGTCGACAGCATAGGCGTATTGTGGAGCGAGAATGGTGATCAGTCAAGGAGATATTTACTGGATAGATATTGATGAGTCAGTAGGCTCAGAACCGGGATATAAACATCCCCATGTCGTTATTCAGAACAATCTATTTAACAATAGCAAAATCAATACTGTTGTTGTTTGCCCGCTTACAAGCGTTAATATGCGTGGTAACGCTCCTGGTAATGTGTTCCTTAACAAAGGTGATGCTAATCTGAAGAAGGTAAGCGTTGTTAATGTTTCACAAATCATTACAGTAGATAAAGAACAGCTGGAAGATTATATCGGAACGCTTACAGCTAAGAAGATTAGAGAAATACTTAACGGCATTAAATTAGTTTTGGATCCACGAGAGCCAGATTGATTGGAAGGTAGAGTAATAGTGGAAAAGAGCAATATACATTTACACACTTTGGTGTGAGAGGGCCATGCTTACCAATGGATTCCCGTTTCAAGCCTTGGAGAACGGTTAGATGGATGCAAGCCATTTAATGACCAGCAGTTACATGGAACACGGTTTTTGCCTTAACATTACGCAATTTGTGGTTTACATCAGAGGCGTGTATGAACTCTCCGCAAAGTTCAGAGACTAACAATTTCCTTCACCAGTGGCTAATGCTCAGTATTGCCCTGCTACTGCTCAGCAGTTTTATTGCATATAATATATTTCAAGAATACCGACGGATTGAAAATAGTGAACGTGTAAGGCTTTCTGCTCAAACTGAAATTGTAGAAAAAAATATAACTCCGCAGCTTCTTCTGACCTATCGCCTCATTGATGGAATTATCCACGACCTACCTTCCTGGCGGGCCGAGAATGATGGATTCAAACATGCAAATCACCTGCTAAAGCTCATTGATGACGCGACCGTAGGGATCAGCCCCATAATTATTATTCAGGCAGATGGCAAGGTGATCGCCTCAAGCGAAGAAACACTTGTCGGTATGAACTTCGCCTACAGGGAGTATTTCAAGACAGCCCGCAAAAATCCCGATCCGAAAATTCTTCACATTAGCGTCCCGTTCAAGACAGTTTTAAACACTTATGTGATCAGCCTGTTTCGTACAATAACCGGGCCTCATGGCGAATTTGCCGGAATAGTCATTGTAAGCGCAGTTCCAGAGTATTTTTCAATCCTTCTCGACTCAGTTTGTTATTCCCCTGATATGTGGGCTGCTATAGCCCATGGCGACGGCAAGCTTTTCCAGATTTCAACGGCGAAGACCAGCCTAGCCAATAGCGATTTGTTCAAGCCGGAAATTTTGTTTGCGCGGCATATGAAGAGCGGCAAAACGTCAAATATTTATAAAGGTACGGTCTATGCTACAGGGGAAAATAGCATGATCGCGTTACGCACAATCCAGCCTGCTAACCCGCCTACGGACAAACCTCTAGTGGTAGCAATGGCGCGAGACATTAAGGCTCTTTTTTCGTCTTGGCATAAAAACGCTTTCATTCAGAGCCTATTGTTTGGCGTTATAGCTATATCAAGCTCTCTGGGGTTGTTTATAGTTCAAAGGAGGCAGCGCGATCAATTCTCCGAGCGCAAGAAAAGTTTGGATGAACTTGAATATGTCAAGGATTGTTTCCAGCAGGCACTAAATGGCTCACAACATATACTGTACCGCCTGGATGTAAAAAAAGGATGCTACGATTACCGCGCCGGGCTACGACAAAAGCTGCCGCTTGATGGACTGAAATTCCAAGTCTCTTGGAATGATTGATTAAACCAATTACCGATGTAAAAGCAGGATTAACCTGTTTGGTCACAATGCCGAACCTGTAAGCTCTGGTTTTGACAGCCTGAATGATCTTGTTGTACGAGAAGCTGGACAGCATTCGAGCCTGTCTTGGATTCTCTTTAGAGAGATCAGCCTTCTTGTTTTTGAAGCTCAGTTTTTCCATACAGATCGGCTTCTTGACTGATGCGGCATAGTCCACGATCTGTTTGGCTACTTCGCAAATCAAAGTCTCGGCTTGGTTAGTATTCTTGCCATAGGTCACGAGTGGGAATACCTTGCTCTTAAGAAGGTTGCCGTGTCTGTTCGTTTCTGCCATGGTGATGCAGTCAGCATTGAGGTCAAGACCAACATAGCCATCGCCTTCGACAGAAATACGTTCAAAGTCTGGCAGATCCGTAGTGATCATGATTCGCCAGCCCTTGTCGTCTCTGATAAAGCGATACGATAATGCCTGACCAAGAACCGCAGGAATCACATCGATCAGAACCGGGTCGATGTGTAGACTTTCCGCCTCGGCAGTGCGCTTTTTATTCAGTCGAACCTGCATATCCCGATTGGCACGTGTTACTTTGGCATCAATATTGTTGGCTATGGCGCTCCTGATTACATCAGATCCGTATTTAAAGTCGATGCCGCTGATAGTTAAATAAGAAGCCTCTTTACTTAGCGACCTGAGCCTCATGTTGAACGTGCCATTCTCGTTTTCGACAATCTGGCAACCCTGGCAACCGGTTTCTTCATCCCCGGAACCAAGAACATAAAACTGAGAGTTCCGTTTTGACTGCCAATCTTGCAACCAGTCAGCATGATCATGGTAACCATTGATCTCCAAATTAAATTGCTTCCGGAATAGTACCCGGCTACCAAAGCAGATCCTGGCATCATGAGCTTTCTCTTGCGTCTCGATATCTATCAGTCTGCTTTGGAGAGTGCCGACTTTGCGGCTTTTCTGATGCTTTGAAAATTTGTCTTTGCTGCAATCAGCGCCTTTCTTCTTGGCAACTTCGATTTTTGCAGTCAGTTTTTTTATAACTTTGAGTTCTTTCTCGATTTTGATTGTAGTTTCCTGCTTACGTAGGTGTCCTTGTCAAACAGTTTCATAACTCTAATTCCCGACACTGAAGGACACAGAAGAATCTCAGTCCACTCTCAGGTTGTCTGACTCAATCTGCCCATCAGAATGAGCCATTTATTCCAGTCATCCAATCCTTTTAAGACTG
>CAIYDX010000020.1 GCA_903925005.1 uncultured Geobacteraceae bacterium | reverse complement strand
GACAATATAATACGTACTATGTCAGTATGTTACACCATTTATACGAGGTCAACAGCCGTTTTTAGGATTAATATTATGACCTTTTATGCGTCCAATCTTACCAGGCATTAACTCATAGTCTGCAGTGGAAACATTCAGTTAGTTTTGTAGGAGATCAACATTTATCGCTGTCAGGTCATAATATAGATACCCCAGTTTTATCAAATCCTATCGGTAATGGTAGCCAAAACTCAGGAACTGATAACACCTCACAACATATTTAGGTATATATCACTCTTGACATCTTCGTAACCACTAAGAATGCCGGCCTGTCAATCGGCACCTACTGCTAATGCTTCATATCACCGTCCCCGCCCCCACCCAGTACTTTATAAAGCGTTACCTGATTGGACAGCCGAGTCAGCCTGGCACCTATCAGCCCCTGTTCTGAAACGTAGAGTGAGCGCTGAGAATCAAGGACACTCAGATGACTGTCAACCCCTTTATCAAAACGTGCTTGGGATAGACGATATCTCTCGGCACTGGCATCGGTGAGAGACTGTTGTGCTGCTAACTGGTCACCGATGGTTCCGAGTTGGGCCAAAGCGTCAGCCACTTCTCGAAATGCGGATTGGATCGCTTTTTCGTATTGGGCCACAGTGATGTCCCGGTCAACTTCAGACACCATGAGATTGGCTTTGTTGCTGCCGGCGTCAAATATAGGAAGAGAGATTTGCGGGGCAAATTGCCACGCAAAGGAATCTTTTTTGAAGAGTCCGGACAGCCCTTCACTGCCTAAACCGACAGACGATACCAAGGTTATTCTTGGAAAGAACGCGGCCCGTGCCGCTCCGATATTGGCGTTCGCACCCTTCAACAAGTTCTCGGCCTGGATGATATCAGGCCGATGCAGCAATACTTCGGACGACAGACCGGGAGGTATTTCCTTCAGGCATGTGAGTGTTTCCGATAGGCTGGTGGGGATTAAATCAGCCGGGACAGGAGAACCAATCACCAGATTCAGGGCATTTTCATCTTGAGCAACAAACGTGGTAAATCGGGCAATATCCACACGTGCTGCTTCTACGCTAGTTCGAGCCTGCTGGAGATCAAGAGCAGAGGAGATGCCTGCCTCGAAGCGGCTAGCTATGAGTTTGTATGAATCCAGTTGGCTCGCAAGAGTATCTTTAGCCAATTTCAGATTTTCTCTGTCAGCGGCAAGGGTAAGATAACCAGTGGCAACCTGAGAAACCAAGCTGATCTGCGCGCTACGCCGGGTCTGTTCGGTGGCAAAGTATTGTTGCAACGCCTGATCCTTAAGGCTCTGCACCCTTCCAAACATGTCCAGTTCGTAAGAAACTGCACCAAGGCCAACGCTATATTGATCCACTGTCACAGGACTTCCACTTGTTGAGAAGCCCTTGGGAACCAGTTGATAGTTGGCACCGGCCATGGCATTGATTTTGGGAAAGAGATCGGAACGGCGGATCTGGTAAAGTGCTTGCGCCCTCTCAATGTTGAGAATTGCAGCCCGCAGGTCGCGATTATTTTCCAGCGCCAAGACAATCAGTTTTCGCAGTTGCGGATCAACAAAGAACTCACGCCAAGGTATGTCGGCAACTGTTTTTACATCTATAGTCTGCACCTCTTTATTCGCAGACCAATTTGACCATGAAGCCAGCACAGGCGCTGCCGGCCGCGTATATTTCGGAGCCATTGACGAACAACCGGCTACACAGAGGAGCGCCACCAAAGGGAGAAACAAGTTTGTTGCTACGCGCTTTATATGTTTCATGTCATTTAATCTCCGAGGAGCTGGTGGAATTGTCAGATGCCGCGGGGTGATTCTGGTACTGTTTCTTCCCGAACAGGCGAGAGACCATAACAAAGAAAAACGGGATAAAGATAAGATCGATGAAAGTTGCCGAAAGGAGACCGCCGGTAACAGCAGTGCCGATAGCGTTCTGGGCCGCAGCCCCGGCACCCTTGGTCAGCGCCAGCGGCAGAGTCCCAAAAAAGAAGGCCAGAGAGGTCATAATGACTGGACGCAATCTTATCTTCACTGCAGTTAAGGTAGCCTCAACCAATTCGTGCCCCTGGTGCATCTGTTCTTTGATGAACTGGATGATCAGGATGGCATTCTTGGTGGAAAGCCCCACGGTAGTAAGCAGACCAATTTGAAGATAGACGTCGTTAGGGAACATCCGCAACTTTACTGCCACCACAGCCCCCACCAGGCCCAGTGGAAGCATCAGCAGGTTTACAAATGGGATGGTCCAGCTCTCATACAGCGCCGCAACGGAGAGGAACACCACCAGCAGCGATATGGCATAGAGCGCTGGTGCCTGGGCGCCTGCGTTCCGTTCCTCGTAGGAGAGACCGGTCCATTCATAGCCAATGCCGGGCGGCAACTCGGTTGCCATCTTCTCCACCTCAGCCATAGCCTCGCCGGTACTTATTCCCGGCGCGGCCTGTCCTAATACCTCCACGGACGGAATTCCATTGTACCGTTCAAGGCGGGGTGAGCCATATTGCCAGTGTGCAGTGGCAAAGGCGGAGAACGGCACCATCTGGCCGCTCTTGTTGCTGACATACCAGCTGTTGATATCCTCAGGCAGCATGCGCGACTGGGGCTCCGACTGAAGGTAGACCTTTTTGACTCGGCCGTCCTGAATAAAATCGCTGACATAGGAACTCCCCCAAGCGGTGGCCAGCACATCATTGACCTGCAAGAGAGATACCCCCAAAGCACCGGCTCGCACATCGTCGATGTCAAGCTTAAACTGAGGAGAGTCGTCCTGGCCATTGGGGCGCACTGCAGTCAGTTTAGGGTTTTTCATGGCCATGCCCAGAAGCTGGTTGCGCGCCTCCATCAATTTTTCATGTCCCAGACCGCCTCGATCTTGCAGTTGGAAGTCAAAACCGTTCGCCACTCCCAGTTCAAGTACCGCCGGTGGTGAAAAAGCAAATGCTATACCGTCGCGGATTTCGGAGAAGGCTTTCATTGCCCGGCCGGCAATGGCGCGTGCCTTCAGATCGGGAGTTTTACGTTCGTCCCAATCCTTCAGCTTCACCCAGGCCAGCCCCATATTTTGCCCACGACCGGCAAAACTGAACCCAGCCACGGTGATGATCCCCTCCACCGTTTTAGATTCCTTTTCGAGGAAATGCTGCTCCACCTGCCGTATAGTCTTGATGGTTCGTTCCTGGGTGGCGCCTGCCGGTAGTTGGACTTGACAAAGGAGAAAACCCTGGTCCTCATCCGGCAGGAACGAAGTAGGCAGATGCAGGAAGAAGTAGGCCATGGCAACCACAATTGTAAAGTAGACCACCAGGTAGCGAACCGGCTTGCCAAAGGAGCGGCCAACTATTCCTTCGTATTTGTCACGACAGAAATCGAACGCCCGGTTGAAGTAACGGAAAAACCCTGCAAACCAGCCGGTTTCACCGGCATGGTGCCCTTTTTCGATCGGTTTGAGGATCGTTGCGCAGAGCGCAGGCGTCAGGATCATCGCCACAAATACCGACAATATCATTGCGGAGATGATGGTAATAGAGAACTGCCGATAGATGACACCGGTGGAACCGCTGAAAAAAGCCATCGGGAGAAAAACTGCGGCCAACACGGTGGCGATACCCCAGAGGGCACTGGTGATCTGTCCCATCGACTTAATAGTCGCTTCCTTGGGCGGAAGCCCTTCCTCGGTCATGATGCGTTCGACGTTCTCGACGACAACAATGGCGTCATCCACCAAAAGGCCGATGACGATGACCAGGGCGAACATGGTCAGGGTATTGATGGAGAAACCGCAGGCTGCCAGCACCCCCATGGTTCCCAGCAGAACCACTGGCACCGCTATGGTCGGAATCAGGGTGGCCCGGATATTCTGCAGGAAGAGGAACATGATGATGAATACCAGGATTACCGCTTCAATCAGCGTGTGGACTACCTCTTTAACGGAAACTTTGACAAATGGAGTAGAGTCGTAGGGATAGACCACTTTCATACCGGGAGGGAAATACTTAGACAATTCCGCCATCTTGGCCTTAACCCGGTTGCCGGTTTCCAGAGCATTCGCTCCGGCTGCCAGGCGGACCGCCATACCCCCCATAGGTTTGCCATTGTAGTAAGACTGGATTTCGTAGTTCTCGGTACCGATCTTGCTCTCGGCTACATCCTTGAGCCTGACCGTCGAGCCGTCGCTGTTAGTGCGCAGAATGATGGCATCGAATTGATCCGTATTTTTGAGCAGGTCTCGGGCATTTATGGTGGCATTTAACTGCTGCCCTTTTGTGGCTGGGAGGCCGCCGAACTGTCCGGCCGATACCTGGACGTTCTGGGCCTGCAACGCAGTGATTACGTCGTTGGTGGACATATGGAAGTTGTTCAGCTTAGCCGGGTTCAGCCAGATTCTCATAGCATTCTGGGTACCGAACAACAGGAGCTCACCCACACCGTCCAGGCGGCTTACGATATCCTGGAGATTGGCGACCATGTAGTCGGTCAGGGAGTTGCGATCCATGGAGCCATCTTCCGAAACGAGGCCGACGATCAGCAGGTAGTTCCTGCTTGATTTGACCACCGCAATCCCTTGCTTTTGCACGATCTGTGGGAGGAGTGGCACGGCCATCTGCAGCTTGTTCTGCACCTGCACCTGGGCAATGTTCGGGTCAGTGCCGGCCTTGAAAGTCAGTATAATGGACACCGCCCCCGCCGAGTCGCTGGTGGAGGACATGTAGATCAGGTTGTCGATGCCGTTCAGCTTCTGCTCAATGACTTGGGTAACCGTATCCTGCACGGTCTGGGCCGAAGCGCCCGGATAGGTGGCGTTGATGGCAATATTTGGCGGAGCAATTGCTGGGTACTGTGAAACCGGCAGACTTTTGATCGACAGTAGGCCAACCAGCATAACCATGATAGTGATCACCCAGGCAAAAATCGGGCGATTGATGAAAAAACGAGGCATGGAGTGGCTCCTTTACTTTTTGGCTGCCGCGGGTTGTGGAACAGGCGCGGAAGGCGCTGTCGGAGCGCTGCCGAATGGAACCGTTTTAACCTGTGTTCCAGGTCTCGCCCTCTGTATCCCCTCCAGTATGATGCGATCCCCCGCTTTCAGGCCTTCGCTGACCAGCCAGTTGTCGCCAACAGTACGAATGACCTTGATCTGTCGTGGTTCCACTTTTTCACCAGCTCCCACCGTCATGACCATGGCCTCCCCCTTCGGATTACGGGACACACCTCGCTGCGGGACGAGGATTGCGTTTTCGTTTACCCCCTCTTCCAGGATGGCTCGCACAAACATGCCAGGGAGAAGCGCTTGTTTGGGATTGAGAAATATCGCACGCAAAGTGACGGAACCGGTGCTCTGATCAACATTGACTTCAGAGAATTTTAGCGTCCCTGTCAGTGGATACTGGGAACCATCCTCTAGGAACAGTTTGACCTGTGCTTGCGTTGAACCGCTCTTTCTCAAAACCCCGTTGGCAAGATTCTGTTTCAACTTAAGCAAGTCAGCCATAGTCTGGGTTACATCCACATAAATGGAGTTAAGCTGTTGGATGGTGGCCAATGCCGCAGGCTGACTTGCGGTTACTAAAGCGCCGTCGGTCACGGTCGAACGGCCAATCCGACCGGAGATCGGAGCTGTTACCTTGGTATAGGCGAGATTTATTTGGGCCGTTTCTACCGCCGCTTTGGTTGCGGCCACATCGGCATCGGCTTGCTTGAGGACGGCATATGCATCATCGTAATCCTGCTGGCTCACTGCCTTGATCTTCACCAATTCCTTGTATCGTTCTTCTTTTAACCGAGCCGGTATAAGATTCGCCACGGCCCTGGCTTCTACGGCTTTGGCACTGGCATAGGCTGCTTGATATGTTGCCGGGTCTATTTGATATAGAATCTGTCCGGCCTTGACATCACTACCCTCAGTGAAAACCCGCTTCAGAATGATTCCGTTGACCTGCGGTCGAACTTCGGCAACAAATTGTGG
>CAIYDX010000019.1 GCA_903925005.1 uncultured Geobacteraceae bacterium | reverse complement strand
TTGCTCAAAAGCCTATAGGGCAACCCAACCTATGCCCTTAAACAAAAACTCCCTCCCTGCGTCAAATTTGGAAGCCATATTTAGGCAGTGCCATAGCTCAAATTCTATGAAACATTTCTGTCGTTTGTTTAAGTTCACCCACTAATGCTTAGCCCAAGCCCCGTTCCCCCATACTTGCGATTATCGGATGAGTCCGCCTGGGCGAACGGTTCGAAAATATGTGCTTGAAGTTCTGGCGGTATACCTAGGGTGATAGCTTGCGTGGGCGAGATCGAAGGAGCGACTCCAAATCCGACGGCACGGGGCGGGGAGACTGTTATTGACCGGTGTGCTTGCGGCGCGAAGCGGATGACGAATGTTAATGGTGAAGCGAGGGAGCGCGGGCCGTGGATTGCGAGACGAATGCCGAAGCGGGCGGCGGAGTTGGAAGCGGCGAATGCTGAAAGTGAGGTTTTGGAGGAGGTTGTAAGAGAAACTCTCGGGGAAAAGACAACCAGGGTGATTAGCGAAAAACAGGTGTCAGCGCTTAGGCGGAATGCGCGGTTAGCAGGGAGGCCACGGGGGAAGAGATCTGAGGAGGTTGTTGAGGAGCGGTTCGTCGAGGGCGGTGTTGTTGATAATCCGGTTGCGGCCGGTGCGGCTGTGCTGGTGCGGTTGATCAAGATTGTGACACCATCTGGAAAACGCACGTGGGAGATCCGGTGTAGCTGCGACGGAGAGGATTTTCGCTATGTGCCATCGGTGATCAAGCCGGACTTTGAAACTTTCTGCGGATCTAAATAATCTTTTTTGTCTCCTACTTAACATAAGATAACTTATGGGACACAATCTAAACAGTTGGTTTCACAGCGTTAATAGAGTATGCTATGCTGCTTTCCTGGACAATCCTTCAACAATATAAGCTGTTGCCAGAGCATTGAGACTGACTCCTTCCTGGCGCGCACGGGCTTGAAGCCGGGCATGGACGCTTTTCGGAAGGCGCTGGACAAATTTGCCAGAAAATGCACCGAAGCTGCCAGGCTCCGGCACAGGGAGAGCATGTTCTTCCAGTGTTGCGATAACTGCGACAAGAGCTTGATAGCCCTCTGAGATTGCCTCTTCTACAGTCTCACCATCGGCAATACATTCATTGAAATCCGGGAAACTGACCAGATAACCGCCGCCTTCCTCTTTAGTCAGGTGGCGCAATTCAAAAGGATATTTTTTTACGTTTTTCACGGTTCCTCCAAGATGGCAAGAAACTTCTTGATGTAGATAGGTTTGATCGGTCTCTTTGCCGGTACAGGCAACGTCTTCCCGGCCGCAGTGACAAAGACGCAGTGACTGGTTCCGTCATGTCGCCAGTCAATACCAAAGCGACGGGCTATGGCCTGTAAGTCTTCAATGCGCCAACCATCAGAGTTATTGCGCATCTTCTGGAGAGTTTTGTCCGCTTTGGTCATAGTTAACTGATACTATATTTAGTATCAGATGTCAACATTTGATGCTGGTCACATATCATGGCTGAAAGGAAACCTTAACCCCACGGTCAATTCCCAATAGTACAAAGCTGTTATCAGAAGGCTTCATCACATTCCTCTCCGGATCATCCAGCGGGGTGATGTCACTTTCCGTGGTGCAGTGTCGTAAGTCGGCTATGTTCTCCGCCTTTTCATTGTAGATTATTTAATCCAGCTTCTAATTATTCTTCCAAGCCTTGCGTAGTAATGTAAAAGTCTCGGAGAACATTCCGACTTCAGTTCTCCCCTTCTTTTCCCACTGAGAAACAGTTGAACCGGTCACATTGATCCTGGCGGCAAATTTAGCCTGTGTTTCGCCAAGAGACAGACGCCATGCACGGATGGCATCGCCGGTGAGCGGTTCGGGGAAGGGAAACGACTCCATTACGGCTTCCCCATTCACTTTAACCTTGTCAACGCGAGGATTTTTTACAACAGCTTTCGTTTTCCCTTCTGTCGCTTCGGAACGGTTCCTGCGGTCGGCAGTAGGCCCGGTTGGTGCTTTTGTAAGGGGCTTAATAGGCTTTACCGGTTTAGGTTTCATAACTGTGGGAACAGGCAGTTCAACAGATGGATCAACAGCAGATTCAGCAATCTCTATCCCGAAGACATCCGCAATCCCGGACGAAACAATCCTGCGGCGAGAAGTTCCGGCCTTCGCCGTATCAGTGATCGCAACAGTTATATCGACAAGTTCTTCATGGTTAACCCCGCGCAGTACAAACAACATCTCTGGCGAGTCGTCCAGCCTCGCGCCTACCCCATAAAGCACTGCCGCCACATGTTTACACATTCCGGCCCAGTCGGGACAGTCGCAGTTGAACTTCATCTCGCCGGGGAGTGGAAACAACCCCTCTTTCCGGTCCGTAACAACTTCCATGACGCCACGATCCAGCTTACCGCGTAGTAGATCAATCAATGAACCGATTCTGCCTGAGCATGAATGCTTTACCGATTCCCACTTCGTTGCCTTCAATGGGTTGATGGTTATGGCGACCTTGTACAGTTCCGAACCGCTAACTATTGCCTCTATCTGCCCCCCTTTGATTTCTAAATGGCAAACCGAGCCGTTTCTGACATAACTGCGGCCACGGGGGAGGCGATTGGCGTAGTCGCTGAAGGACTCCATATGATCACACCACCCCTTCCCCCAAAAGGAGGCGGCGATCTTGCGACCGGAAAGCTGCACCGGTTGCACCTTCACCCCCTTCTTCTTCAACTTTTCCATTTGCTTCTGGGCCTTTGCCCGCCGTTCCGCTACCGTCACATAAGGTGCCCAGCTGTAATAACTCATGAATTCAGTCTCCTTTTCACAGTCCGGCCTTATCTATATCCAGCGCAACCATCCTGAGGAGCGCTGCATCATCCATCTCGGTCAACATTGTTTCGGTGCCTTCAAGCAGTTCTGTCGAAAGCCCCGCTTTAGCACGAATCAGTTCATCTATCTTCTCTTCAACCGTCCCCTTGCAGACAAACTTATGCACTACTACATTTTTTTTCTGGCCAATGCGGAAAGCGCGGTCAGTGGCCTGGTTTTCCACTGCCGGGTTCCACCAGCGGTCAAAATGGATGACGTGGCTTGCTGCGGTCAGATTGAGTCCCGTTCCACCTGCTTTCAGCGACAGGACAAAAAACGGTGGACCATCCTCATGTTGGAAACGGTCAACCAGCTTTTTCCGCTCCGCCACTGGAGTACCGCCGTGCAGCACCAAACCAGGGCGAGCAAACAGGGTGGCAAGGAAGTCAGCCAGAGGTCTGGTCATTTCGCGAAACTGGGTAAAGATCAAGACCTTTTCCTGCCGTGAGGCAATTTCTTCAATAATCTCACGTAAACGGGCAAACTTTCCGCTCCGCTCTTCGACGTAGTCACCGTCGCCGAGCGCTTGATCCGGGTGATTGCATATCTGCTTGAACCGCATCAGTGTCGAAAGGATCAGACCGCGGCGTTTAATCCCCTCCTGCTGTTCCTTGAGGGCCTCTGCAAGATTTTTGACCGCTTGTCCGTAAAGGACGGATTGCGCCTTGCTGAGCCCACACCAAGCCGTCATTTCAACCTTGTCGGGAAGATCAGAAATTACACTCCGATCAGTTTTAAGGCGACGCAGGATATATGGCTGCACCAGGGCTCGTAGTGGCGCATATGATGGCGGCTCATGCTTCTCCAGTGAGCTTGCAAACTGCTTGAACCGCTGGGCAGAACCAAGCAGACCCGGAGAGATGAAATCGAACAGCGACCAGAGATCGGAGAGCCGGTTTTCAACCGGGGTGCCGGTGAGCACTATCCGGGCTCTGCCGTAAAGTGCTTTGACCTCCTTTGCCTGTCTGGTGCCGGGGTTTTTGATCGCCTGGGCTTCATCAAGCACGATCAAATTCCAATTCAGCTTTTTGACCCACTCCTGGCGTTGCAACATTCCGTAGGTGGTGAGCACCGCATCTGCACCAGTCAGACCGGTTTCAGGATCGTTGGAAATCCGTTCAAGCTCCTGTCGATCTATCTCCGAAGGGTGGAGTGAAATGACCCTCAGAGAAGGTGCAAAGCGTTCGAGTTCGCTTTTCCAGTTGGCCAGCAGCGAAGCCGGCAGCACGAGCAGGCTTGGTGTTTTTCTTCCAGCTACCCCCTTTTGTGCCAGTAATAGGGAGATGATTTGAATGGTTTTTCCCAGCCCCATATCGTCGGCCAGACAGGCGCCAAGCCCCAGTTCAGAGAGGAACCAGAGCCAGTTGAGGCCAGTCTGCTGATAGGGGCGTAGTGTCGCCTGCAGCCCTGCACCGGCCTGCACCGCAGCAAGCCTGGCCGGTTCCCGCAAACCTTCCAGCATCTCCCGCAGCCGGTCACCCGCTTCCACAAAGGCCCAGCCGGATTCTTCAAGCATTGGATCATTTCCGGAAAGATCCCGATGGGCACCGGCCAGGAGCCGCATCCCTTCAATGAACGAAAGTCCGTCATCACCTGACTCAGCCTGAACCTTTTGCCAATGGTCAAGGGCCTGGCGGAGCTTCTCGCTGTCTACCTCCACCCATTGCCCGCGCACGAACGCCAGTCCTCCGTTGGAGGCTGTCAAAGCAGTAATTTCGTCCTGGGTCAAATCCGCACCGTTCAGGGTCAACTGTACCCGGAAATCGAGCAGTGCTTGTGCCGAAAGAGTTGTGCCAACACTGGAGCCGATTTGTACCTGGACCTTTGCACGAGGTCGTTTCTTCCACCAGTCCGGCAAACGGACAACAAGGCCGCTCTCTTCCAACAGCGGCAGATCCTTCAACAGCAAGTATGCTTCATCAGGTGTCCAGGCCAACGGATGGTAGATGTCGCCGCTTTCCAGCAGTTCCTTTACCCATGGACTTCTGTTGCCTGCTTCGTAAACCGGCTCCAGCAAACGCAAAAGGGCTTCCTTGTCGTTCACACCGGCGTATTCGCGGAGCGCCTGGTTGAGCGGCAAATGCTGCGCTCGGGCGTTTTTCCCAAGACGAGGAACATAGGTAGACATGAAGGCAAACGGGAATTCCGTATCCTGTTTATTTTCTGCCAGGTGGAAACAGACCCGTCCCACTTGCCGCCAGAGCGGCGCATGCTGGTGGAGAAATCCGGCAAGGCCCTCCGGGTTTTCGGCGATTGAATTCAGCACCCATTCATCCAGAGCAGACCATATGTTGGCCAACACGCCGGGGGTGCAGTATTCGCCGCCAGGCATCGGTGGCAGATTCAGATGAAGTGTAGCAAGGGTTGATGCATCCGGGAGAGGGAGCGGCTCAAGGCGTTCCATGGTTGGCTGGCTTTGACAAAGCTGAAGCAGGTAACGGGCACCGAAATCGCGCCAGAATATCCATGAAAGAGGCCAGTCAGGTGAAGATTTTCCTCCGGAAAGAGCCATGATTCCGGCTGACTGACATTCGGCAAAAGCGCGCACTATCCGGTCATCGTTATACGAATCTCTTGCGGGAGCATTGCCGCACGCTGCAAAGTCCGAATTGATCATCACCAGATGACCGGATGGAGTAAGGGTTAGTTGCACTACTATATCCTCGTTCTCGTCTTGCATGAGACGTGATACTATATTTCAATACTCCAGCAATTAATTGCAGTCCTGATCCGATATTAGGACAACAAGTCCTCGACGTATAAGCAGGCTGACTGCCGTAAAAACTGTCTTTTCATCGAGATTAAGATCACCTGAAAGCGCGAGAAGCTCCAAATATTTTAAAGGTGTTTCTATTAATTCAAGGATCGTTTTCTCAAGGGGATCAAGCCATTGTATGATCGGCAGCGCCGTTCCCAACAGCTGCGCCTGGGCATTCGCCTGCAGAGCAGTGCCAAGCACCCGCGACTCGATAAGCCCTATCTGCCCTGCCCTGAGCAACTTACTACGCTCGAGTATCTCGTGAAAATCAGCTTTGCGAGTTATGCGTTCGGCGTTAAACAGTTTTTCCACTTCGATACCCGCGTAACGAAGCGGGGGTGGTGCTTCCTCGCTACGGGTCCAAGGTGGTCCGGATTCCGGATCACTCCATTGGAAAACAAGAAGTACAGAAACTATGCGTGAATAGCCCTGCGCTCTCAAATTGCCAGCCCAATCATGCACCGAATCAAGAAACTCTCCGAAGTCATAATCACCCTGGGCATGCCCTATGGCGTAGTTGGCTGCAGAATGTTCCCGCAATCGAAGGATGAGGATGTCCATCGGCGCATCGCCAAGCCATCTGCGCAAGCGATCCGATATGAGGTTATCGTCTCGCTCGCCGAGTTCCGTGACAATCTGCGCGATGCCGCCTTGAGTCAGGTGATGCGGCAAGCCTGTAACGATGCGCTGTTGGACGTCTTCGCCCGAGCGGCCTCCATCTCGAAACCCGAGCGAGTTCAGAGGTGACGGCACGAACGGGGGGTTTGCCGTTATAAGGTCAAACCGCTCACCATCAACCGGTTCAAAGAGATCTCCTAACGCAATTTCTACATTGGCCGCACCTGATACTTGTACGTTGAAGCGCGTACAACGGGCAGCGCGTTGACTTATGTCCACAGCAACCACCCGTTGTGAATGGCGGGCAGCCAGAAGCGCATGGATACCGGAGCCAGTGCAGAGATCTAATGCCGAGCCTACGCGGCGACGTAGTGTAATGCGTTCAAGCCAGCGGCTGTCGGCTCCGACCGACATCACCTGGTCATACGGAACTTCGGCACACCCCGGATGCGGGAGCTTGCACCAGGCATGGTCAGAAAATATGAGCAGGTTGCCAACTGGAAACAATGAAACGCGGGCGAGAGCAAATCCCTTATCATCGATAAACAGGACCCCTGTTCGTATAAGAGCGTCCTGATCCGTTTTATTAAATAGCCGGTCAAATTCGGTTGGCGGAATGGCGCCCTGTAGGAGAAAAAGATCAATGGCCGAAGTAAGCACATCCCGGACTGACAGTTGTTCCTCACGATAAATAGGCAGAGCACGCCATAAAAGACCTGAGATATCTGAAAGCTCTAAACGTTCCAAGACTCGTACTTCGCAGTAGCCGGAATCGGCTAAATGCGCTACGGCGTTGCGAAGGGCCAGCACATCGTCATCGTTAATCATAAATGTAAAAGAGTCGATCAAGGGCTATTCCTAATGGTCAGTATAAACAAACCTGACGTGGATGTATGTATTGGAAGTCACGGCACAAAGCCAGGTATTGCGAGATCCTGAATGAATAGCAGTCAATCTTTGCCAGAGTCAGCATAGGCATTCAAGATAACGACTTTTTGTTATTTATTAGAACTTCAGACTGGACGATAAATGCTTGTCTCCTTGTCAAAACTGAGAGGAGGTCAGCTATGCAGCTATGGCAATGGTTCCAGATACGCTTGTGTTGGCGGTCCGGATATCCCGTTGACTGACGCGGTGGACTGGTTTTATTAGGGCGATAACCACTGTGGTGATGGCTACCTTTTTGTCTGTTCTTGACCAGAGAATTCCTGATTATTGCAGCTGTGCAAGAGTTTGAACATGTTCGAATATATCTACCTTTCGTTATAAACTCACCAGACTATAGACTACTCTATCTTAATTCACATTTTCGGGAGTTGGCCAATAATAGCCATGTAAGTTGCCAGCGTTAATGCGGATCAGGCCCGTTGGTTACTTGAACCAATCTCCCAGGCTCAATCCATTTAGAAAAAGCATGCTTGACCTGTTCAGCAGTAATTTCACGGTATATGTTTGCCGCTCGGGCAGGTTCGTCCAAAGGCAAGTCCAGTTGTGAAAGGTGAAGCAACCCCAATGCTATACTATTCGTACTTGTATTTGACAACAAAATCTGGTGAACAAGGAGATTCTTTGCCTGAGCCAATTCATCATGTTTGACGAGAGTCGTCTGCATGTCAGTTAGATCTCGCTCTATAATCGAACGGGCTTTAGAGACATTTTCGGGATTGGATCCGTAATCCACTCCAAATACGGCGCGGCTTTTGCCGACATTAAGAAAGGCTTCAACCGAATATACTAAACCGTTTTTCTCGCGAAGATCCTGATAGAGCCTGGTCGCGTAAAACGCTCCAGTCAGTATATGGAGACCGACTTGTAACGGATAATAATCCGGGTGAGAACGGATCAAGCCAAGAGTCTCTTCGAGCGCCACCTCATCTTGCACCCTGCTGTTGTTGGGAACCACCACTGCTGCGGGTTTGTTATCAGGTATCGGTTGAAACTCAGTTTCAGGCTTGGGCCCGTCAGCTTTCCAGTTGCCGAAATATGTTTCGATAGTTGTCCGTGCCTCTTCTGGAGTAATGTTGCCGACGACCACTATCGTCGTCAGATCGGGGCGAAAAACAGTGCGATGGTAACTTGTTACGTCGGATAACGTCAGTTTGTTAACACTCTGCGGAGTTGCATATCGGAGTGCCAGGTCGTCTTTAGGGCTGAGCGCCGTGCGGAGTGCTCGGCCGACAAGCCATTTCGGACTTTTTTCCTGTCCGGCAAGCAACGATGACGTTTCTTTTTGCACGATTTTGAAAGCATCTTCAGGAAGCGCCGGATTTATCAGATTATCTGCAATAAGTAACACCCCACGCTGGAAATGTTCCTTTAAAACCTGAAGAGAGAATGACGTCCCTACTTCAGCATCGGCGGCAATATCATCAAGTGCGGCCTGAAATGCCAGGCGATCCAGACTCTTGCTGCCATATGAAAATAGACTGCCAAGTATCTCGTCGACGCCCTCTTTGCCGGGGGGTGCCTCAAGATTCGGATTGTGTTTGACGCGACCATATAGGGCGACCGTATCGCTGCTTTTGGTCGTTTTCACGATAAGTCTCATTCCGTTTTTCAGCATCAGGTCGGTTGGTGGTTCTTTAGGTGCAGCAACCTTTCGGGGTTTTGTAACTTTAGTTGCCCACGCCGGAAGCTTTACCTGTTTAATCTGCTTGGGAGTAAAGGATTCACTGGTGCGGCTTGAACCTTTAAACTCCACCGGGCTACCGGACTGCTTGGGTGTCATAACTGCGGTAATCGCCGTATTATTAATTAAATATTTACGAGCTACGCGATTAACATCTTCAACGGTAACCATGCTGATTGCTTTAATATCATCATCAGGCGACGAGCGTCCTTCCAGGGCCAGGGCTTGCGACCACGCAGTGGCCAGGCCTTCAATAGAATTTTTCTGAAACTCTGCCTGGGCAATTTCATGACGTTTGGAGGCTTCAACCAACACTTTCGGCACACCATTGTTCACGTAATCCTGTATGATTTTCTTTATCGTTCCAATCATCGGATGCCCGTCTTCACCCTGAGGATAGGCGGCCATTGCAAGAGCATAACCCATTTTGGGTAAGGCTGAACTGTCAAAGTCGGCAGAGAGCGCTTTGCCGGCCGGGACCAGGGCATAGAGATTAGCCCGTTGGCTGGAGAGAACATCCGACAATACAATCCCGGCAGCAAAATCGGAGCTCTCCAACCCTGGGAAGCGGTAGGCCACTACAGCCATCCCGTACGATAAATCCGAGTCAAGTTCTATCTCAGCCGGTTTCAGGGGGGACAAATTGATGGGAGTACGCGCAGGTAGCTTTTTCTTGGGGATCTTCTCAAAAAGGCGCTTGACCATTGCCAAGGTGCGTTGCGGCTCAACATTACCGGCAATAACCAAAATTGCATTGTTTGGGGCATACCAATCATCGTAAAATTTCTTGAGCATCACGCTGGTGGTCTTATCGAAAGAAGAGAGGGTACCAAGTGCGTCATGTTCATACGGACTTCCTTCAAATAGCTTGTTTAGTATACGGGAATTAAGGATATACCTCGGTTCGGATAGATCCTGAACCACTTCCTGCTTTATTGCCCCACGCTCCTCTCGCCAAGCTTCGTTGGAATCAAGGATGCCATGCATTCTTATAGCCTCAACATGAAGAGCGGTTTCCAGATCTTCAGTCGGTACGGTAAAAAAGTATTGTGTCAAGGACTGTTGGGTTTGTGCGTTAAAAACCCCGCCCAGTGCAGAAATAATGGATGACAGCTGATCCGGTTTAAGTCCGGGACTGCCACGAAACATCATGTGCTCCTGAGCATGTGCCATCCCGGGAAATCCTGGAGGAGCTTCGTTTGACCCGACAAGATAGTTGACTTGGGTCGTAACGACAGGAGCCAGGGAATTCTGTACGATAACTACTCGAAGGCCATTTTTCAGAGTGGTCTTGGTAACCTCGGAGAGAGCTGAGTGCGCATCGGCATGTAAAAAAATTATCCAAGCAGAAAGGCACCAAACAAATTGACTAAATTTACTCATATTATCTCCATAACCAATTGGAACATACTTAAGAGGACTTCACAGAAAATGGATCTTAAAGTACTATAAGGGCCAATGAAAACATAGTTACGATTTCATCCCGTAGAACTTTCGATAATGGGGAGAACCGAAAGTTTGAGGGGGATATCTTTGAGGAAAAGGGCTATTCAGGCGGGAATTTTAACAAAATATGAACTGATATTCCAGTTCCATTTATATAAAGGGAAGTTCTCCAGGACGAAAACGCAGCTATGTTTCAGGGAATCGGTTACATCACCATAATGGTGCTGGGTTTGGTGCCAGGTCACAGAAGTGGACAGTTTGTGAGATGTAAGTATACTACTATTAGCTGCATCGCTGTTTAAACGACTGCTCCCGGAGGTGATGACTCTTGCTGATATCCCTACTTTTTATGATCGTTATGCTGGTCGGAGAATTCCACAATCCTTCCCTGTCTGAGGCGGAAACTGTGCCAGCTGTTGTTCAGCCGGAGCGTGACAATGACAAAAATCCAGGAGGGCAAAAAAACACTACAGTGACTGTAGCCGAAACTCCGGTTGTCACCCAACATGACATAACTGTGGGGGGTAAAAAACTTGCTTATACGGTAACTGCGGGGAAACTGCCGGTGCAGAACGATGCTGGAGAAACCGAGGCGCAGATGTTTTTTGTCGCCTATACCGCCCCAAGCCGTTCTCCAGGTATCAAACGACCACTCATGTTCATCTTCAACGGCGGTCCCGGTGCATCAGCAGTCTGGCTACACATCGGTGCCGTTGGACCCCGTATCGTACGGATGCTACCAGACGGCAGAATGCCGACGCCTCCTTTCTATATCGAGGATAACACTTCCACCTGGCTGACGTGGGCTGATCTTGTATTCATCGACCCGATCGGCACCGGTTATAGCCGTGCGGTCAAGCCGGATCAGACAAAAAAGTTTACCACAGTACAGGGTGACCTTGACTCAGTTGGACGCTTCATCAGGCTCTATTTGGGACGTTACGAACGCTGGGGAGCACCGATCTTCTTGGTGGGCGAGAGTTACGGAGCGTTCCGGGCCGCCGGGCTGTCAGAATATCTGTTAGATCATGGCATTGCACTCAATGGCATTATACTTATATCCTCCGTCATTAACATGCAAACTCTTAGCTTCGACCAAGGTAATGACCTGCCTTACACTCTTTTCCTCCCCAGTTATACGGCAACGGCTTGGTATCACCACAAACTGTCGCCGCAATTTCAGTCCGACCTGGATAAGACGCTGGCCCAAGCTGAGTCTTGGGCTACTACCGAATACACGGAGGCCCTTGTCCTTGGTGACACCCTGCCGACAGAGAAGCGCCGCGAAATTGCTGCAAAAATGGCAGAATTCACCGGATTGGATACGGTTTTCATAAATAATCACAATCTACGTATCAACAGCAGAAGCTTCGCCAAAGAATTACTGCGCGATCGGCAACAGTTGGTCGGTAACATGGACAGCCGCTTCATTGCCGTAGATTTAGAACCGTCAAACCATCACGGATTCGATCCTACAGTTACTACCATAAGACCACCTTATACCGATGCTTTCAACCAATATATACGTACAGAACTCGGCTACAAATCCGATTTGGAATATTACGTCTTGGGCGGAGGCATCGGTCATTGGGATTGGGAGACAAAGAGCGGGTACGCCGATACCAGTGAGAATCTGCGGAACAGTTTTGCCAAAAACCCGTATATGAAGCTCTTTGTGGCCATGGGACTCTTCGATCTGGCAACTCCGCATTTATCGAGCATCTATTCTCTCAACCACCTGGGACTGCCGCCAACGTTACAGAAGAATATTACTACCCGCCGTTACCGTGCCGGACACATGATGTACCTGGACTCCGCCTCGCGGGCACAGTTGAACCAAGATGTGATGACGTTCGTCGGGCAGGTGTTTGTCGATATCCGCCAAAATACAAAGTAAAGTGTTGCAAACGTCCAAAGAGGAAACCATGCCATGTGAAATTATTGGGTTTATCCTAAAAACGGCGGTTGGCTGAGCGTTAGCCGGTTGCCGGTAGCATTTTTGGTGTAGGCAGAGGTGGCAACGACGCCAGCAATTTTCTGAATGCCCTCTGCGCTATGAGTCTGACTCTCCCGGCTACCCCCAACTGCTC
>CAIYDX010000018.1 GCA_903925005.1 uncultured Geobacteraceae bacterium | reverse complement strand
GTGACTACGAAAAAAGCCTACGGTTTCAAAAGCTATGAAGTGATAAAACTGGCTCTATATCATACACTTGGGAAGCTACCCGAACCAGTAGTCACCCACAAATTCTGCGGATGAACCGATATATGTAAGGCTGAAATTTATAACTTTGGTTTTTCAGATGAGTCTGCCGATAAAGAGTTCTTTTGGACTAAAGTTGAGACCGGAAGTTCTTCAATGTCCAATATTCGTGAACGATCTGAAATTGAGAAAGTAAAATGTAAAGTTGATACTTTAGACAATTTTATGAAAAGTAAAGAGTTTAATATTGACTTTATAAAGTGCGATGTTGAAGGTGCTGAATTAATGGTGTTTAAGGGTGGGTTGGAAACAATCAGAAAACACCAACCAATCGTCTTTACAGAGATGTTACGCAAATGGTCTGCAAAATTTAGTTACCATCCGGATGACATCATTAAACTATTCTCCGAAATGGGCTATGGATGTTATGGATATGTTGAAAACAAAATAGAAAAAATTGAAAAGGTATCCAATGAAATGGAAACAACTAACTTTTTCTTCTTTCATGATGTAAAGCATAATTCTATAATCAAAAAATTAGGTCAAATAGCAATTTAGTATAACATAGCAACGCATGTTATGACTTGCAGTAAAATCTGTCAACATCTACGCGGATTTGATTAGATGTTCCGCTTCTTTTATTTTACTGAATTATCTTCAAAGAGTCTTGATTAAGTTAGAAACTGATTGGGAGAAGTTATGGAAAAGATATTGTTTATTGTGCCACCACCGATTAGATATGAAGACTTTGTTAAACCTGATTACAATGTTGGAACAATAAAAAAGAAGAATGGTAACTTTGCGAGTGTGCTCACTGAAATGCCTTTAGGCATAATGGCCATGAGTTCATATATTAAAAAGCATATCGCTGTCGAAACTAAATTGATTGATTATAACATATTATTAAACAAGTTAGAGAGTTTTGAATTCAATTCTTTTGTCGATTTTTTTTAGTATTATCTAACCAAGTTAGATTTCAAACCTACAATAGTAGGTATATCATCGCTTTTCACACCATCATATCAAAACATTTTGGATATTGCCAATTGTTGCCGTTCTATTTTTCCTGAGGCGATTATTATTGCCGGCGGCGGAATTCCCACTAACTTGTATGAAGAAATATTCAAGGCCACCACCAGTTATGATGCCTTATGTTATGGTGAAGGTGAAAAGCCACTATTGGATTTGGTGAGATCAGAGAATAAAATGCAACACTTTGAAGAAAATCCTGCCTGGATTACCCCTAAGAAAGTTAAGGCCGGAAATGTATTTCGTCACGACTTAATTGAAAACCTAGATGATATTCCGTTTTTAGATTACGACCTTTTGGAAAACAGTGATTACGGAATGAATCCGCTTGTTTTAACATATGCCGGAATTGATAATAAACAGCAGAGTTTTCATGTGATGACCTCCAGAGGATGTCCACACCTGTGCTGTTTTTGTTCCTCCCATACTGTTCATGGCAGAGGCATGCGCTATTACAGTCTTGAGCGAGTCAAGGAAGATTTTACACGTCTTAAAAACCAGTATCATGCGATGACTTTTATTACTCAGGATGACCATCTTGCCAATATCAAGAAAAGAACCCTAAATATTTTGGATATAATTAAAGAGTTAGGTGTGACGGCGGTATTTCAAAATGGAATAGCTTTGTATACTCTTGAAAGGGAATTGCTTGAGGCGTATAAAGGTGTCGGAGTAAATCAACTTGTGCTGGCAGTTGAGTCAGGCAGCAACAGGGTTTTAAAAGAAATAATACATAAACCTCTTGATCTAAGTATTGTTAAGCGAGTAGCTGACGATTGCCGGGACCTTGATATATATACCGATGTAAATATTCTGATCGGATTCCCCGGGGAAACAAAAAAGGATATAGAAGATACTAGGGAATTTTTGAAAACTATAAACGCTAATTGGTTCAGATTAGTAGTTGCAACACCTTTAGTAGGAAGCGAAATGTTCGATATATGCATCGAGAAGGGTTATCTAAAACATGGATATATTGATTGTAACTATAAGAAGGCAGTGGTTGATACCGAAGAATTTACTGCTGACTGGATCCAGGAGAAAGCCTACCTTTTGAATCTTGAGCTTAATTTCGTATGTAACAGCGATGTGAAATTTGGTAGATATCGGATCGCTTTAAAGGGGTTTGAAAACGCAATAAAGGCTAAGAGTGATCATGCCATAGCTTATTATTGTGCGGCTAAATGCTATAAAGAATTGGGAGAGTGCAACAAGGCCAAACAGTATATGGATACTGCCAGAACAATTATTGAAAGCGATATTCGATGGAAAAGTTATGCTGATATGTTCAATATTGTAGTTGAGAATGATTATGAATAGCAGAGATGTCTACTTACCACAGTGATACTTGGATTAAGTACCACAGTGATACTTGGATTAAGTCAGCATTTTGTAACTATGTAGTGACCCACCGATAAACTTCGACTTTATTCATTTGGGTATACATTTCAATTTCTGGCGGAACAACACTACTATTTATCAGGTGTCTAAAAAAATCTTTACGGAACAAATCCTGATCGAGTCTAGCCTTGGTTTGGCGATAATCCCCAATCCCCATATCCATAAAATCGGATTCGCGGAGTTCGTGACAAAGCTCAATTGGAAAATAGTAACAACCGTATTTAGCTATCAGAACGGATGCTAGGCAGACCATTGGATACGCATTTCTTGGGTCATAAAGAAACGATTGGATTTGCTTCCAGGCAGATAATGCCAAGCCGGTATTAAATACCAAACCAGACATATAGAAACTAGATAAATGAAAATGCGAAGGTGGTATTTGATATATGCCATCTTGAAGCCCCCTATATATCTTTGAATTATCCATAAATATTGTGGAGGCAAAGGCAAAGCTATTCGTTGAAATAATATTCATGATTTTAAGCAAGCCAGACCGCAGAACAGGATCTTCATCAGAAGTTAGCAAAAAATAGTCTGATGTACATGATTTCAATAGTCCACCACAATTCTCGCTAGGCCCATAGTTTCTTGCGTTTTTAGAAATAGATACGTTATACTTAGCCTTATACTCGCGTAAAATATCGTAGGTTTCGTCTGGAGAGTCATTGTCTCTCACCATGATCTCAACCCCTGGAATGAGATGAATTCTTTCTTCGATCATTTCATCCAGGGTGTCTTTTAATATTAGGGCCCTGTTAAATGTTGGAATACCGATAGTGATTATATTCATATATTAATCCTAATAAAAAGCATTTATCTTAATGATGTATATTTATGAAACAATGTGAATATGCATACTCATGCGTTACAAGCGTAAGTAGTTAAAAAAACGGTGTAAATATTACCACTTCTTCCACGGTGCTTTCCCTGAATCCAAAAGATTCTCCAGATTTTGTTTATCCCGTATCGTATCCATTGGTTGCCAAAAACCGTCGTGCTTAAAGGCCATCAACTGCTGATCAAGAGCTAGCTTTTCTAAGGGCTCTTTTTCAAATACAGTTAGATCCCCATCGATATAATCAAATATGTTAGGCTGTAAAACAAAAAAACCACCGTTAACCCAGGCACCATCTCCTTGTGGTTTTTCCTGAAAACCGATTACGCTATTATCGGATCCCATTTCTAATGCGCCGAATCTGCCTGCCAACTGAACTGACGTAACAGTAGCCAATTTTCCATGTGATTTATGAAATGTTACGAGATCTGAGATATTCAGATCGGATACGCCGTCACCGTACGTTAACATAAACGGTTCATTGCCGATATAATCACGTATGCGAGCTACCCGCCCACCTGTCATAGTGTCCAAACCGGTATTGACGAGGGTAACGGTCCAAGGCTCGGCAGAATGATTATGCACCATATGACTATCTTGTTTTTTGAAGTCGAAGGTAACATCCGCTTCGTGAAGGAAATAGTGGGCGAAATACTCTTTGATGAAGTAACCCTTATAGCCGAGACAGATGATGAAATCATTATATCCATAGCTTGAGTATATCTTCATGATGTGCCAGAGTATTGGGCGCCCACCAATGTCGATCATGGGCTTTGGTCTTAAATGAGACTCTTCACTGATACGTGTTCCGTACCCGCCGGCCAGGATGACGACTTTCATGTAATTATCCTTTCTTTGACTGCTGAGAAATAGGGCATGGAATAATACAAAAGAACAGTAATCAATAGCTCAGAATCATAGAAAATACCGCAAAGGGTAAGATCCATCAAATGAATCGAGATATTCCTTGAATTGCTTGTTTCTAAAAAAGTGAAGGTTCATAGTATCTGATACAAATGTCTCCAGCGTGTGAATGATTGCATTTACGCTACCTGATGGTATTATTCGGTTATCAATGCGAGGAGTTTCAAAACAAGATATGTCTCTAGGCGTTGGATTTAGTATTGGTACCGAGTTTGAGAGAAAATCCAGTGCAGCGCTTGTTGGAGTATCATACATAAGACATAAATCAATGCTGTTGGCAAAATCAATTAACGTCATATTAAGATCGTTACTTAATGAATTGATGTTCAGGCCGGTTTCAGCAGATATGCTGGCTAGCATGGACAACCCTGGCCTGCACCTGACACGTAACTCTATATTATTTAATTTACACCACTGGCAGATCTTTATTATCCCATCCATATATAATCTGTATTGAACCGAATACACTCCATTCAGGGCAAAACCATTCAACAACAGACCGATTATTTTGATTGGTTTTGGAAAAACAGATGATGAGACAAAACGCTCCGGGTATGCCAGTTTAAAGGTTGGTACTCTCTTGCCATCTCCGTTGAAAACGGCTTCATTCTGGATTGGATGAGTAAAAGCAACCATATTGTTATAATGATATTCAGTCATGCTGATACTTTTGGAGTGAGGAACAAGCAGTACCGGTATATTGTTTTGCGACGCAAATGATATGATCGGACCATGAAAGCCGGTATCATGTTCGGATAAAAGTATTTTAGAAGGTTTGTTGTATTTGAAATGTTCTTGTAGAAGGTAATATGTAACCAGTTGAGACTTAAAGCTATTGGTAATAAACTCGCACTGTCTTGTCCTGTAAGCAGGTGATACAATAAACGCCTCAAGTATATTTTCCAGTTTGTTTGCTATGCAATTTGAGAAATCATCAATAACCTGCATGTACTTGTTTTTAAATTCATCATCAATATCTTTGATGTTCATTAAACCGACTGTTTCTGAAGCATTAATCCGAATATCCCAATTTTTTGATTGCATGTTTATGATATACTTTTCAGAAGCACTTAGCTCTTCATCAATATATGCATGGTCATAAAGACAAGTTGGTATATGTACAAGAATAGAGTCGCTGTGTTGAGTGCCAAAAGACCCGCAGAGATTTGGGATAAGATCTGAATCTTCACTCTTCTTACCGTAGGTATAAGCACTAAATACAATATTCTCTGTTCGTAGTTTTTGCATTAGCAAAAGCGAAGGAATAAAAGAAGGAAAGACAGACTCTGACGGATTGTCATACATTACCAAATGCAGTTTAGCGCCTTCGGTATCAAACATTTCCTTGTTCCAAAAATCTGTAAACCATCTGCAGCTGTATAACAAAAATAGCAAATTGTGATGTTGCCAGGAATAAATGGAAATATCTTGCAAGAAAACTCTTGCTTCAGCGTCCAAAGCCCTTTCAATGTCGAATACAGCAGTATGGGACCATCTGACTAGTTCCGGGTAATCCAAACAATTATCAAAGGTTATAAGCCTAATGTTTGAGAACTTGTGCGCAATTACTTTGTCATACAGTGTCGGGTCAAATACGTATGTCCTGTAGTTGTCTAGTTTTTTCGAAATTTCCAACGCGGCAGGTATGTCGTTAGAATAAAATATTACAACTATATTTTCCATATAACACCGAATATTATTTTTATAATACGTAAAGTTTTCTTATAATACAACATTCCTGCCTAACATAAAAGCCTCCGCAGATTCGCAACCAACGCTGGCACCTCGCCAACGGCTTAAATGCTCCACGGCCTTTAATGACCGGGGGTGTGGCCAGTCGCGAAGTTCCGAAGTATATGCTTCCAGAGCACTGAGCTTTAATGCGATAAAATCAGAAACGTCTACAAACCAGTTAGGTAAAAACGCCGGGGCTGAGCCAGGAGACTGCCACTCTGTGCTGGAAGGGATCTCAAAAAAAAGCAGCCTTTTTACCGGATGTACTGGTTGAGGTCGACTAGCAGCAACTACAGCATCATGAATACGGCGATGGTCAATGTTGACGTCTCCGGCATGATGGGTATAGACAATGTCCGGCATATGGCTGGCAATGTGGATTTCAACGGTCTTAACAATATCAAGCAGATCTACTGAGTCGAGACGATTGTCGGGAAAGTCGTGCATATCTAGAGATGTGGCACCAAGTGTCTCTTTTGCGCGATGCGCAGCCTTGGCTAAAATAGACAGGGGGTGCACATGTTCAGTCCTGTTTCTGTGTGCATCCCTGCTGGTAGAGCCTTCGGCAATGATGACGATATGCACCTTGTCACCAGCTTGAGCATGACGGGCAATGGTGGCACCACATCCCAAAACTTCATCGTCCGGGTGTGCGGCAATAACGAGGACAGTACTCATGGTCCCACCTTTACCGCGACAAAATTCCATGTGGCAATCACATGTTCAGTCTGGGGAATTGCACGGCGAACGAGTTTATGCTCCAGCATTTCAAAGTCAAAATGTTCGAATAGTTCGATCAGGTGCGTTTTATCAGAGAAGTGAACATTTCCGACACCCTTGAATTGTCCCTCCTCAATGTTGCATTTCGTGTAGGAGTCATAAGCCTGACAGCCCCGAGGGAAATCGGAATGCTCCGTGGAAAACCAGTCGATCCCGATATATTTGCCACCCGGTTTTAAAAGCCGATGACACATTTCAAGTGTGCGCTTGATTGCCTGAGTGGGATTATGAGTCACTGATGCCCGATCAACGATGAGATCGAACGGACCCGCAAACGGTATTTCCTTCGTAAAATCGCCGATACAAATATTGCGTGCATATTCGGGAAATCTCTCTTGCAGGAGCGGAACAATCGTGGTACTACCCTCAACGGCATGATATTCGGCGTTTAGGTGTTTGAAGAAGGGGATGTTTGCGCCGGCCCCGCAGCCCAGTTCAAGAACGCGAGCGTTCGGGCCGCTTGGGGGCGCGTATCTCATGACATAGCTGATCAGGTCCACCCAGGGCCAAATACTCATCTGCTTATTACTTGTATAACAATTATCCCACTCGATGGAGAAACTCATTATTTATCCGATCTCTGATTAAAAGTCATGTTCGACACGTTGTCATTCAGCAACAAATTCAAGATAGTCTCTGACTATGGAATTATCCCAAAGCAAATACCTACCGAAAACATTCGCCAGTTTTTCATCTTCAAGCAAGCGCTTCGTGTTATCGTAATATTCGTTTGATTGCTCCAGATTGCCCTTCAGCTTGTGCAGAAAGCCTGCAGTCATGCTGGCGACCACATGTTCCGGAAGCTTCAGAAGCAGCCCCTCGCATCTTTGAAGCATGATCTCCCTGCCGCCCTCCTGATCCAAAAGCACGTTATTCAGGAAGTTCAGTTCGATGTTGATATCATAAATCATTTCAAATAATTGTTCGTAATTCCATTCGTCGGACTTGATGGCGCCGCCAATTCTGTAATCAAAATTCTCCAGGTTATCGCTGTCGATCAAAAGCAGTTGCGCCGCTTTTGCCTCGTCGAAAAGTTTCGTTCCCGGATAGGGAAGTACGATATAGTAATGATTCATATCAGCGCGAAGTTCCCGTGCAAGAGCAAAAGTTTCGTTAATTTGCTCAAGCGTTTCATGGGGAAATCCTACCATCCAGCAAATGTGAACTTCCATCCCCTTGAGCTTGATTAGTTTTACAATATCCCGAACCTGATCGAAATCGATATGTTTCTTTATCTGGTTCTGGATTTCTTTTGAGCCGGTTTCAATTGCAATAGCAATATAGTTTATCCCGGATCTTATAAGCAGGTCGATAATTTCCTCATCGAGGTGTTTTGCGGAAAAGTTTGAAAACTGGAATCTGACGGGAGATCCCATTTCTATGAGCGTTTCCATGAACTCCTTGACCCATTGTTTTGAAAAAGTTGCATTATCATCGACAAAATGAATAACTCCAACGTTGAACTTGTTTTTCAACTCGACCATTTCATCAATTACTTTTTTGACACTCTTGTATCGAACTTTTCGACCCCATGATAAATAGGTACAGCAGTATGTACACTGATATGGACAGCCTCTGCTTGCTTCGACGGACAAAAGGCTGTCACCGCTATTTTTAAAAAATTTCTCAACGTTGAGGTAGTGCCATGCAGGGGACGGTAATTCCTCCAGGTTAAGGAAGTATTGTCTCTTTGATGACACAACGATCTCACCGGTTGACTGCTTCCCGGCATGGCCGCTAAATGGAAATTTTGTCGTGAAATTTTCATCAACGAAATTGTTGTATTTATGGAGAACATGTAACAGTGTGTCCTCTCCTTCTCCGATAATGGCATCATCAATTTCGTGGTCGGTCAGGCATCTCTCAGGAAAAATGGTTGGATAGCCTCCTCCGATTACTATTTTTGCATCGGGATGATGCATTCTGGAGAGTTTAACGATCATATCGACCCATTGATAATTAAATACGAACATGGCAGATATGCTAAGCACATCGTAGTCGTTTTCTAATATTGTATTTTCGACAAGGGAGGGATAAACGGATACATCAATATGTTCACAGGGCGAGGAGTACGCTTCGACGTTAATGTCAATCGCCTTGATATGGTATCCGAATGTATCATACTGTTCTATGAAAGCGCATAACGATGCCAACGCAAGTGAAGGCCAGGGTCTGAAGGTTTTCTTATTGCGAAAATCGGCATCCCTTGAGGGATCGCTTGTATTGAATTCACAGTAGGGTGCTTTGAGGAGTAATACGTTCCGATACTCTTTTGTCATTCGGGGGACCTCCTGAAGCTGCTGATAAATCAGTGTAAATAGGTGTCAATCAGTCGTACTGCTGTTACATGTCAATCAATCCGATCTCTCCTGGTTGCATATGCTCGGAATATTTCCGGAGATAATGATTTCCTTGCTTGCCGGTCCTTCGTTAAAAAGTAAATCTATTGCGGACATATATGGCAGAAACTTGCCATGTAGTTGTCTGTATACAGGGTGCAGGTAGTTCTGGAAATAGGCTGCAACACCTTTCGCGGTGAACGACTCGACATCGGCATAATTTTTACCCTGCGAACCAAAAATATAATGGCTCGCGCCGAGCTTTACGCACATGTCGAGGACCAGATCAGATTTATATCCTGTGAAGTTATAGTCGCTTGCTTTGACTATCGGCACCGAGATAGCCAAACACTCCATAATGTATCGGGTAATGTCAAGATTTAAATCAGTGAGAAATACATATGAACTGCTCAGTATTTTGTCCAGACCATCATAATATTGTTCAAAAAATGGAGCTTTTTTATATGCTAGTAATATTGACTTAAGATGTTTTTTCTGCCAGCCATTTTGAACAATCTTAATATCGCAAATTAATTTTTCAAAATGATCCTTTGATTCTACCGGTACCGTAAGCCAAATTTCTCCCGCATTGGTCTTGATTTTATTTCTGTTGTTGTAGTCTTTAGTTTGATACTGGGCTATATCAAACAGACAAAATATTTCTGATAAATATATCTTATGAAAAAGGCCAAGCCATGGCAGATAACATGGCTGATGAGCAGTAAGAATCATCAAGCCGCCTCAGTCACTTTGTTTTTATAATATTCCGCCTTCACCTGCATTGGGTTGCCGATAATCAGTGAATATGGAGGAATTGCCACACCCTCAACAATAGTGCCGGCAGCTACAACCGAGTGATGGCCAATGTGGGCACCACCCTTTATGACACAGTGAGACCCCACAAAAACATTGTGTTCGAGGGTAATTGGTTTTCTATCAATATCGTCGGCTAGCCCCAGGCATTTTCTATGAGAATCGGCACTGTTAATTGCTACAAAGGAGGCAATGTCACAATTGTCGCCAATAGAAATTTGGGTTCCCTTGGCATTTACCTCGGACATGAAGCCGATGCAGACATTTTGGCCGATCTCCGGTTCACCATTTATCCATACCAAAGGATGAAAACGGTTCTCCTTGAAGTTTGTGAGATCTGTAAAAAGTTTTTTAAATTCTGTTTTTTCCATCACGCAAAATCCCCCCATTTTAAAAGTTCACCTCGGGCAATCCTTCTGGTCGAGCTCAATCCTGTTATCTGGTGGAACAAAGCAGGAGATAACCCATTTCCCGGCCTTTTCAACGCGATCTTCTCAGAAGTAATAAGCTCGTTTTCAGTGATGTCACATGCAGCGATAATGCTGCGTCTGGCGAGTACTCTCATATCAATTTCGCACGCAGTCGGCCTTACAATGGGAGAACCCAACATTGAATATGCGGTGCGAATCGATCGTATCCACAAGGCCAGCGATTCTGGGTTTTCGGAAAACCAATGATCCGGTCCGGGCAGGCTATTGTCAAGCGTAAAATGCTTTTCAAAAATCGTCGCATCAAAAGCAACAGCCAACGACGATGCCAGACAACCTTGCGTGTGATCGGAGAAACCCAGGGTGATCGCTGGAAAGGCGCGGGACAATGTTTTGAGTTTCAATAGATTGACATCTTCCGGAGGGGTTGGATATTGGGACGTACAGAGCATCAGAACAGTTGGATACCCATCAAAAGAACCGATGGCTTCAAGAGCCTGGTATACCTCTGCCATATCTGACATGCCGCATGATACGATCATGGGGATCCCGGTCTTTGCGTAGCTTTTCAATAACGGTATATTGGTGAAATCGTCAGATCCAACCTTAATGGCGTCAACACCAATTTCAAGCAGCAGTTCAAGATCACTGACATTTTGCGGTGTAGACAAGAACGTAATACCCAGCTCATCGCATTTTCTTTTTATGATAAACCATTCGTCGCGGGAAAATTCATATCTTTTGAACATTTCCAGCATTGACTCGGTTACTTCCCGGCCCTGCGATTTATATGTGTAGGTCTGATTCGGGTCGCCGACAAACTCGTTGGCTTTGAACGTTTGAAACTTAATACAGTCAGCTCCGGCATCTTTTGCAACCTTGATCATTTCAAAGGCCATATCCAGCTGTCCGTTGTGATTAATACCGGCTTCAGCGATAATGAAAGGGGCTCCATGTTTGCTGATTCTTTTCTGCCCGATGGTAATAACCATGACATCATTCCTCTTTCATTAAGTTGGCTTCAATACGCTTCAAACAGGAAATATCTTGAGCAAAATCATCCAGATTTTCTTTGGAGTCTTTATCCGTTTCGACGGTGATCACGCTATCGGCTGGCAGGAGTCGCAACAGTGCCGGAATATTGTAATCTCCCATGCCAAAATGATCATGTCGGTCATATTTACTGTCAGAGTGGCCGTCTGTGAAATGAAACATTCGAGGCTTCAACACCATGAAATCGGCCAAAAAAAACATCGGTTCAATATTAAGCGCATTTGCTGCGCAAATGGCGTGACCGATATCCAGGCAAAAACCAACTGTTGAATTATCCAGAATATACGTAATAGCTTCAGGCGAGCTGCCGACACATATCTCGTCGTCGCGGCCAAAGTATGGTTTATTCTCAATCACAATGCGCTGATCATTGATGTAGTTCAGCTGTTTGACAGTCTCTTTTATGTCTCCATCGATGCCGGGGTGAAATATAATTGTGTCAGTTTCCAGTTTATCGGCAAATTGTATCGTTTCTGCAGCATGAAGCAGGTTGGCTGCACGTTGACTTTCGAGAGCCAGATTTACTCCTTTATCATAGTGGGGTGCATGAATGATAAAAGGGATGTTTAACTCCGCCCATGATTGGCCATACGTATCATAGGTTCCCGGCACGACAAACAGTTCGATATAGTTATAAACACCCGAGTCATACAGGCGTTGTGCCGCATCAATATAGTTACGGTTTGTTGACCACAATTTAAGGCCGTATTTGAACATAATTACACAGTTCCGGTGGTCGAAGCGCATAAAGCCTTGTACATCAGTTCGGCTCTAGTCCAGTCTTCCATTGTATCAATATCCTGCACGAGGTATCTGGGGATAATTATAGGAATGGACAGGTGTGAAAATACAGTCTCATCGTTAAGGAATGCATCTGATCTTCCCCAATAGAACTGGCCCGCATCATGATAAGCCTCTTCCAGGTCCTGGGACCGCCAGGAAATATATTCGGGATAAAACGGCTCGACCGTTTCGCCATGATTAATTCGGATAGCGCGTTGAATGGGAAAAGGAAAGCTTGTCACAGAAAAAGCAAACGATTTATCGGATTTGACGAGCTTATCAAAACCTCCACGCAAAAAATCTGGTCTGACAAACGGTGCTGTGGCATAGATGCAGCAGGCATGCGAGACCTGCTGGCCATGGTCCAACAGCCACCGGATGGCATGGCTGACGACCGCGTTAGTTCCAGTAAAGTCGTCTGAAAGAGTTGGCGGCCGCATGAAAGGCACCTCAGCACCGCACGAGATAGCTACCTCGGCAATCTTCTGGTCATCAGTCGAAACAACGATACGGTCAAACAGCCCACATGACAGGGCGGCTGCAATTGAATAAGAGATGATCGGCTTGCCGGCAAACATTTTTATGTTCTTCTTGGGGATACGTTTGCTCCCACCTCGCGCAGGAATAACAGCAATATTCATTGTACTGCCTCCCTTACCGCGTCAATCACCCGTTCCTGATCGACTTCGCTTAGTCCGAAATAGAGCGGTAAGCTGATGGCCTCTTGGTAATACTTTTCTGCTTCCGGGAAATCGCCCGGCATAAAGCCAATCTCCCGGTAATAGGGTTGGGTATGGACTGGGATGTAGTGGAGGCTAGCGAGTATCCCCCGCTCTCGGAGCGCCTCGAACACCTCCAGGTGCGACCTGCCGATCTTATCCAGCCGTAGCCTGATGACGTACAGATGAAAGGCGGAGTAGGCATCGTCGTGCTGCCACGGGATGATGACAGGTAGATCCTGTAGCTCCTTGTCGTACAGACTGGAGAGGAAATGTCGGCGGGCCACAAATTCATCCAGGCGCTTCATTTGGCTCGCGCCCAATGCGGCTTGCAAATCGGTCATGCGGTAGTTGAACCCCAATTCTATCTGCTGATAGTACCAGGGTCCGTGGCTTTCTTCCTCCATCAGCGAGGGATCCCTCGTAATGCCGTGAGAACGAAGACGCACGAGCTTGTCATATAGGGAAGGATTGTTTGTCAGCACCATCCCCCCTTCACCTGTGGTAATGATTTTTACAGGGTGAAAGCTGAAGACAGTCATTGCAGAATAGGCGCAACTGCCGATCCGCGTTGCACGATACCGGCCGCCTATGGCGTGAGATGCATCTTCGATAATGGTAAAACCGTATTGTTTTGAGAGCTCGGCGATTCTGTCCATGGCACAAGACTGCCCGGCAAAGTGCACGGGAATCACGACCTTGGGGAGCTTTCCCGTTGTTTTTGCCAAACGCAGCTTACGTTCGAGTTCTTCCAAACTCAGGTTGTAGGTACGAGGATCAATATCGACAAAATCTACCCGTGCACGGCAATAGAGACCACAGTTTGCTGAGGCGACGAATGTGTTTGGTGACGTCCAGAAAATATCGTTTTCTCCCAATCCAGCCGCCAGACATGCAATATGAAGGGCGGACGTAGCGCTGTTGACGGCTACGGCATATTTGGCGCCGCAGTAGTCGGCAACAGCCCGCTCAAAGCGCTCTATGCTGGGCCCTTGAGTCAGCCAATCTGATTCGAGAACAGCGACAACCGCCTGTATGTCGTCTTTAGAGATGCTTTGTCTGCCGTAAGGAATGTGCGTACTCACGTTTACTCCTCAATAGCTGAATCGTCAGTTTCATAAATCAGCGCTCGAAGCTCTTCGACCGTCAACCATTCCGTGTTGGTGCCACTGTTATAACGAAAACCTTCCGGGCAAGGTTTGCCAGCAAATGTATTAACAAAATCATTGATATTCCACAGAGGGACGAAAGAGGGAAGGATGACAAAATAATCGTCGAACTCGATAGTATGCAGAGCATCTGTCTCGGTGATCATCTCTTCATGAATCTTCTCGCCCGGCCGCACGCCGACAAAGTTAATGTCACATTCGGGAGCGATTGCTTTTGCAACATCCATTATGCGATAGCTGGGAATTTTGGGGACAAAAATCTCACCGCCCCACATGTTTTGGAGCGCAAAATAGACAAGCTCGACACCAGCCTCTAATGTGATATTGAAACGAGTCATCCGTTCATCGGTAATCGGCAGCACTCCTTTGTTGCGCTCTTTCATAAAAAACGGGATCACACTCCCTCTGCTGCCCATGACATTGCCGTAACGTACGACTGAAAAACGCAATTCACTGTTTCCGGTAAATAAATTTGCAGCGGTAAAGAGTTTATCAGAACATAGCTTTGTAGCGCCATACAGGTTTATCGGCGCCGCTGCCTTGTCCGTACTCAAGGCTACTACCCGATTAACTTTCATGGTTATCGCCGCATCGATAACATTCTGTGCGCCCATGATATTTGTTTTTACCGCTTCGAAAGGGTTGTATTCCGCCGCTGGAACCTGCTTCAAGGCAGCGGCGTGAACAATAATGTCAATGCCGGAAAGAGCGCGGATCAACCGGTCTTTATCACGGACATCACCAATAAAATAGCGAAGTTGCGGATATATTTTAGTTGGAAATATCTGTTCCATCTCATACTGTTTCAGTTCATCACGCGAATAAATAACAAGACGTTCAACTTTCGGATACCGCGCGAGTGTCATTTCGACAAACTTTTTGCCAAAGGATCCTGTGCCTCCGGTAATCAGTATGGATTTCCCGTTCATATTTGATATGGCTCCTTTTGAATACGTATGCCAATCCAAATAGCATAGCTTGATAAACTTTACCAGAGGCAGAGTGGATTAATGTTTCAGTTGCCTCGCATAACAGACACGACCTGTTCTACCAGGCAAACATACTCAGGCAAGCGCTGCCATATCTCTTCCGCCATCTCTTGGCGATAAATATGGCTGAGCTGATTTCTGTCATTAATAGCCTGGATAAACAGCTCGTAGACTTCATATTCACAGTGTCCTGCTTCTACAAACTCTTTTGCTGCAGATTTCGGCGTTATGGCATCGACGCCATCCACTTCAAGCAGAAATGCCTGGACTGTTTTCCAGAGCAACTCTACCGTAAATTCAAATTTCTGAATCTGTCCTGACTTGATATTGTCTGCCACAAGTTCCGGAAACAATGTCGGTTCGAGTGTCAGTGCATCACGAAAGTTTGATAACGCAGCTTCCAGACCGCCTAGTTTGCGCTCGAACTTTGTTTCCATACAACTACCTCTCTCATGGCAACGGCTTTGAAATCACTGGAGGTCGTGTCAAAATTTACCAGATCAACATGGTGCGGTATTATGCTCTCTTCCAGCTCTGATAACAGAAGGTCTCTGGTTTTTGTAAACACAGGCTCACTTAAACCGCAAAAGCCGATATCAATATCCGAATTTCTGCGATGGCTCCCGCGTGCCCGTGAACCAAATAAGAAGACTGTGCAATCAAAATCGGATGTTATCCGGAGCACCAGCTCCCGCATCTGACTCAGGTATTTTTCCTCAAGTGCATGGTATTGAAATATTTGTTCCTTTATTATTTCCAAGACAATTAATCCACCGATTTAAACTCAAATCTATTTACATTCACCTTCCCATAATAAACGTTTCAATTTCAACTTGCCACTGTTTTATCAAGTCCTGACCAGAGAAGTCTTGTTTTTGCTGTTGAACAATAAATTGAGCTTGATTATAGCGGATGCTACTGTTAATAGCGTAACGAATATAAATTACGACGCCCCATTGTAAGGAGTAGCAATGCATCCAAACGATTGCGTAATCGGTATAGACATCGGTGGAACAACCACTTCGCTTGGTTTTGTTGATCGTCATGGTGCTTTGATATGCGAGGCAACGGTAGCTACGGAAGCCCATCAACCGGCTGAGACTCTGATATGCCGCCTTGGTGATGCTATTGAGACGTTGCGCGGTACTCTTCCATCTGATGTCATTATTTCCGGAATCGGCATCGGCGCTCCCAATGCCAACTATCTCCGGGGAACGGTCGAAAATCCGCCTAATCTTGATTGGGGGGCGTCGGTGAATCTGGTGGAGCTGTTCCGGCAACAGTACCATCTGCCTGTTGCCGTTACCAACGATGCCAATGCCGCGGCGATCGGGGAGCTGCTATTCGGCGGCGCACGCGGCATGAAGAATGTTATCGTTATTACGCTTGGAACGGGTCTTGGGAGTGGCATAATTGCCAACGGCGAACTGTTGTACGGCGCCGACGGTTTTGCCGGCGAACTCGGACATACGGTTGTCGATCCGACCGGGCGTTTCTGTGCGTGCGGGAATCGAGGTTGTCTGGAGACATACGTTTCGGCAACCGGACTTTGCCGGACTTTGTGCGAACTCCTGGCGCAGCGCTGTGATCCAAGCCCTCTGAGGGATGTGAGCTTTAAAAATCTGACCGCGAAACTGGTTTATGAGGCGGCATGTGCAGGCGATTCGATTGCGCTGTCAGCTTTTGATGCGACAGCCCGGATTTTGGGGATGAAGCTGGCCGATGCCGTGGCGCATACCAGCCCTGAAGCGATCTTTCTCTCCGGCGGGCTGGCTGCTGCGGGAGAGTTGCTGATTGTCCCGGCGCGGCATTATCTGGAGGAGTTTTTGTTTAGGCCGTACCGGGGGAAAGTGAAGCTACTCTGTTCGGAACTGCCTGCAGGGAATGCCGCGGTTCTTGGGGCGGCAGCGCTGGCGTGGCATGAGGTTGATAATATCGCCATTGATCCCGCTGGCGGTAATCCAATTTAAAACATTTGAAACACTGAGAAACGGAGTGGAAATGAGCAGGATACTTGTTACCGGTGCTGCCGGATTTATTGGCTTTCACCTTGTGCAGCGTCTGCAAAAACATGGGCACCTGATTACCGGGTTTGACAACCTTAATAACTACTATGACGTTTCCCTGAAAGAAGACCGCCTTGCAATCCTTGAAAGGCTGGACGGCTTTACTTTTGTTCGGGGCTCTTTGGAGGATCGGCCGAGCGTCGAGAGACTGTTTCAGACCGGACAGTTCGATTATGTTATCAATCTTGCAGCCCAGGCCGGAGTGCGCTTTTCGCTCCAAAATCCTCACTCCTACATAGAAAGCAATATTTGCGGTTTCCTGAATATTCTTGAGGGATGCCGGCAATCAAGCGTCAAACATCTGGTGTATGCTTCGTCAAGTTCGGTATACGGCGCCAATGCCACGGTGCCGTTTTCTGAGCACCATTCAGTTGATCATCCGGTGTCGCTTTATGCGGCCACAAAGAAGTCAAATGAATTGATGGCCCATACCTATGCGCACCTCTTCGGTTTGCCGGCTACCGGTTTACGTTTTTTTACGGTGTACGGACCGTGGGGGCGTCCTGATATGGCTTACTTCTCCTTCACCAAAGCCATTCTGGAGGGGCGCTCCATAGATGTATTCAACCATGGCCTGATGCGGCGTGACTTTACCTACATCGATGACATTGTGGAAGGGATTGTACGGGTAATGGATCATCTGCCGTGCCGGGATGCCTCCTGGAACGCCGGGACTCCCGATCCGGCAACAAGCTCGGCGCCGTTTCGTATCTATAATATCGGCAACAACCAGCCGGTTGAGCTTGGTTATTTTATCGAGTTGCTGGAAGAGTGTCTGGGTAAAAAGGCACAAAAAAATCTGCTTCCCATGCAGCCGGGCGAGGTGCTTGTGACATATGCCGACGTATCTGATTTGGCGGATGCGGTCGGTTTCAAACCCTGCACGAGTATCGAGAGCGGTATCGAGCGTTTTGTCGGCTGGTACCGGGAATATTATAAGCCTAAACAAAACAGTTAGCCGCAAAAAAGCACAAAAACACAAGTAAATTCTTTAGGTTGTATGATGTAAAGCACGAACCAATCAGGTCCTGTATTCACTCATATATAACGTGCTGTTTTTTTCTTGAATATTTTGTGCCTTTTTGTGGCAATGAACCGCCGGACGTAGGTTAATCGCGTTGCGCCCCCCTGACTTCAACCGTCACATCATACAACGTGCTTCCCCGCCCGCCATCGGTAAGGCGCTGTGACGTCAAGGCATTTACCCCGCGGTCGCCGGGAATGAATTCCCGCCACCAGATCCCTTCAGTAACGACAGTTCCGGCCGGCACCCGCTCTGAAATTCGCAGCGTAAAACACACGGTTCCACAATCATTGCATGCCTCCACCGTCTGTCCATCAGCCAAGCCACGCGACTCGGCATCGCTCCGGTTCATCATCAACTCCATGCAGTTCTGCTTTGCGCGTAGTTCGTCCTGCTCATAAAAACTTGAATTGAGCGCAAATGGTGTGACTCCAGGTTGCAGACGCAACGGGTAGCCATCCTGCTCGGCATGAGTCGGCAGCAGGCGCGGCAGCGGCTCGCTTTCCCGTCCGTTCAGAATCTCAATTTTTCCCGAGGGGGTCAGCCATGTCTGTTTCGGATCGGTCGGCGGGGTCAGCATGACCGGGTCCCCTTGGCGCAGCCGTTCGGTGAGGGAAGCTTTTCTCCACGGAGTGCTCTCAACCAGCAGCAGTTCGATCAGCTCGTCGGCCGTCAATCGGAAGAACGGTTCGTCCCATCCCATTCCGGCCGCCAGCAGGCTAAATACCTCCCAGTTGCTTTTCGCTTCTCCCACCGGCGGGATGGCCGCACTGCAGCGCTGTGCTTGGTAGCTGCCGTAGCAGCGGTACAGGTCGGAATGTTCCAGCGAAGAGGTGGCCGGCAGGACGATGTCGGCATATCTGGCGGTGTCGGTCAGGAAACGCTCGTGCACGACGGTGAACAGATCCTCCCGCTCCAAACCGCGAAGAACGGCATTCTGATCCGGTGCTATGGCAGCCGGGTTGGAGTGATAGACGTACAGCGACATAACCTGTGGATCGGCCAGTTCGGTTAACGCCGCACCCAGTTGGTTCATGCTTACGAGACGCGGCTCGGTTGTCATGAAATCTTCTCGCGTCACGGTCTGAAGCGGAAATGCTCCTCCGGTCGAGGTGCCGATGAAAATGCCCCCCCCAGGTTTCGCCCAGGCACCGACGACGGCCGGCAGGCAGCTGATCGCGCGCACGGTCATTGCACCGTTGCCGTAGCGTGTCAGCCCGCTGCCCAGACGGATAAAGGGGGCCTTTGCCCTGGCATACTCACGCGCCAGCCGTTCGATGACGTCGGCTGACAGTCCGCAGACCTCCGCCATCTGTGCTGGAGAACAGTCCGGCAGAATCCGTGCAGTCAGCTCTTCAAAGCCAAGTACGTTGGCGGAGATGAATTCGCGGTCAAGCAACCCTTCCCGATCAATGATATGCAGCATTGCCAGCGCCAGAGCGCCATCGCTTCCGGGGCGGATCAGGAATGCCTCATCGGCGGCATCGCAAGTCGGGGTGCGGTAAGTATCGATGACCCATAGACGGGCACCGTTCTTACGGGCCGATTGGGCATCACTCATGGCGTGGATGCTGGTTGCCGCGGCATTGATGCCCCACAATATTACCAGATCGCTTTTTTCGACTTCGGCAGGCTGCATCGCCGGGGTGTCTCCCATCAACATTTTCCAGCCGGCATCTTTGGCGGGTGAACATATTGTCCGTTCCAGGCGCGATGCCCCGAGTTTATTGAAAAAAGCGTGGCCGGCATTGCGCTGCACCAGCCCCATTGTGCCGGCATAGGAGTAGGGGAGGATGGTCTCTGCTCCGTGGTTGACAATCAAACTTTGCCACTTGGCGCAGATCAATGAGATCGCTTCGTCCCATGAGATCGGCCTGAATTCACCGCTCCCCTTGTTTCCAATACGCCGTAGCGGAGTCGTCAGACGCCTGGGAGAGTGAACGGTTTGCTCATAATGCCCCATCTTTGGACAAAGGAAACCACGCGTAACCGGATGATCCGGATCACCGCAGACACTGACGGCGCGACCGTTTTCAACGGATACCAAAAGTCCGCAGGCATCGGGGCAGTCATAGGGGCAGACGGAACGGGTTATGGCGGTCATGGCAGATGTCCTTTCACTACTCAAATTCGGAACACAACTATACCCGATTTCAGAAAACAATTGCAGATGAAATCGTTTTGAGTTGGCGAGCATCAACGTAAGTGTCTAATATTGAAATACTTTTATAAAATATTCCGACGGTCGGTTTTTCTACTGGTACAACTCTAGTACAACATTGAGGTCGCCAGTGGCTGAACATTTGTTAATCACACCTTTTGGATATTATCTGCGTGTATCTGTACCTAAAGATCTTCGGGCTCGTCTTGGCAAGCGTGAAATCAAAAAATCACTTTCAACTTATAACCGCACTCATGCTATAAAAGCCGCGCAACTTTTAATGCTTGGAATTGAGCAATTGTTCTCATCAATGCGGGGTGTATCAATGACTTGGCGTAAGAAACCTGTATTGCCCGGTATGTCGGAAATAATCGTACGTGATCTTATTGACCGGCATGGGCGACCGTATCAGGAACGCGAAATGACGGTTGAAGAGCATATGTTGCTATATCCAGATCATCGTCAAATTGCTTCTTCGCCTCCAGTTATTCCCGATTTGCGTCAGTCACCTCCGGTTGCTGCTGAACCTCCTCAACAATTAACACTTCAGGGACGCATCATCAGCTATTGCGCTGAAAAAAAGGGAAAAGGCGAATTAACTTTCGACAGTCATCAAAATTTACGGACCATTCTAGATTTGCTTATCGACTACTTCGGTGATGTTGCTATGTCAACTATAAGCCGCGATGAAGCTGCTAAGTTTATCGGTGTGTTACGACAAACACCATTACTTCGTAAACATACAAAGATATATAGAGGTCTTTCACTTTCTGAATGTGTGCCAATAACCGAAAAACGCGTCAATGAAATGCTCAAATTACAGAAATTAGGGAAAGAATGTGAGGAAATCAAGTTTCCAAAAATATCGACGCTGAATAGTTACATCACCCAATTTGAAGCTCTCTGGGAATGGTGCTTTACTCAGGATCGAACTTTGACAAATCCTTTCGCGGATCAGCAATTATCAACCGTGGATGACGCAGCTCCGCGCTTACCCTTCACGACTGCTCAGTTAGATACTATCTTCCATGATGAAATGTTTACGCAGCACCACACACCGCATAAATCTCTTAGATCCCGGTTTGAACCGCATCAGTTTTTTACGCCGTTAATTGCTGCCTATAGCGGGCTGCGATTGGACGAAATTTGTCAATTACATCTGGATGACATTGAATGCCCTCACGGTGTGTGGGTATTTAATATCAACACTAAACTCGAAAAGAAATTGAAGAATAAGGCTAGCGTAAGATCAGTTCCAATCCATCCAGTGTTAATCGATTTAGGTCTGTTCGAATATATGCAAGAACTGCGTAGTGAAGGCGAGATCCGACTGTTCCCCGAATTAGTTCGGACACCTCGTAAAAAGGGCGGTTTTAATCGATATTCGCTTAGGGTTTCGCCTTGGTTCAGCAAATTCCTCAATCGTATTAATCTCACATCGGAATCATTGGTATTCCACAGTTTCCGGCATACGTTTTCGAATTCTTACAAACAAACTCAATATGATGAGATAGTCGTTGGTGAGTTACTCGGCCATGCGCATGCTAAAGAAACTTTCGGTACATATTCCGTTGCGCATCAGCACGAGATATTGAAAATCGGAATTGATAACTTGAAATTAGGTGTTTTACCGTCGTGCGTGGAACAGTGGACAGCGTCGTTTGTGAAACCGTGGACAGTTGGAACATTACCGCAAGCCGCAGTGATACGTCGAATGCGCCGTGAAGCTAAAGATCCGTTTTTAGTCATCACTACAGAAGCATTGAAATCTGCTACACAACGTTATGCTGCTGAGAAACGAAAAGTATAGTTTATCTGGAAGCCGCTAGGAACCATTGACACCTCTGGACATAGGCTACTATCTAAAACCGAAACGGGTCTCCCTGGGATAAAATGGGAAACCCGTTTTTTTTCAAAATCGTAAATTGATTATTATGATGCAGCTTTCCTCGCCAGCAAAGACAATCCTAATCCTTGCGGCCTTTGAATTGGAGCAGGTGCTTCGTATCGATCCTCACGCCCGACAGCTGATTCTATCTTCGCCAGATCAGCGATGAGTTTTGAAAATTCTGCCGCTGTTATTGTAATAGTATGCCCTGATTCAACCGTTAACACTGATGACAGCATTTTACGAAGATCAGCCAGAAAGAACCTCAATTGATCCGCGAAAAACGCCACCTCCTGCTGTTCTGCTAAAAGGCTGTCACATTCACCGGCAATCTCAAGCGATAAATCCTGATAGCGTCTGAACGCTCTGAATATAGGATCGTCAATGCGACTCATAAGACTTTCCCCTTCAGCTCCGATTTAACCGCTGCCGCCTTTGTAGGCGTTGCGCTGGCTGATGGCGTATCATCTGAATAAAATTGTTTCAAGAGGCTGTATCTACCTGAATTTTGCAAAACCTGCATAGACTCCAGCGGCACCAAATCGGCAATTTCCCAAATCGACATAGAATTGATGATAGCGAACGACTGCTCCCTATTTTCTTGAAAGTACTGCTTCCGCTCTTCCGCGTTAGGTGTGTAATGCGGGTCTTTCAAGCGCTTCAGAACCAGCGCGGAATTATGTGCGCAGACACGCTGCGGAAAAATCGATCTGTAATCCATTAAGTGTAGCTCCATGCTGATTACGAAGATCTTTTTCGTGAGTGTGTAATACAGGTCAGATGCCATATCGAGCATGAGATTTATAGGAGTCTGGCGGTAAATAGAAATATACTCACGAATCTGCGGTAACATATCATGCTCGCTACCAATGCCGCTGGTAATGAATTCAGCTGCTGTCTCTGGAGAAAAGTTTTCATCAAACACTAAAGCCCTGACAATAACCTCAAAACACGACCTCCAAATGGCAATAGGTTTTTCATCAATCGGCAATGATTCATAACCAGCCTGGAAATGATCAATTTCCTCCTCCTCCAAAAATTCACGCATGTGTCGCGGTCTGTGCGGTTTTTCTGCGTTAAGCCGGTCGTTATAATCAACCTGCTCTTCGACTGATTTTGTTGAAGTTGGATCGAACAAAAACGGCGTCAGCATATTATCTCCTATACCCTCGATGATTTGGCTTTCTTACTAACATAGCTGGCTTGCTTCATTGCAGCTGCAATATCGTTGGATGATGATGTGGCGGATGTCACAGGTGAAATCTTTGCTATGGCCTCCGCTATCTCCTTGGCTGATGATGTAACTGACTGTGCAGATTTCCCCTGTGTCTTAATCTCTGTTTGTGTTTTGAACAGACTGGATATTTCCTCCGCGCTTGAAAGAGTATCGTTGAACTGTGATGATTTTCGACTAATCAGCAGTTTGTGTTCGTCATAACGGACTTGCTCGATCAACTGCCGTGCAGCCTCCCTTGCTTTTGGGTTCTGCTCCAAAGACAGAAAGTCGCCTTTTACCAGGACATCATGCTTATACTGTTGCACCCAATACGCAGTGCGAGGGTGAAACACCGTCCGTTTCGGGCGTAACGGATCATTAACTTTGTCACGGTTGAATGATGCACCGGTTGCACCCTTTACAGCTTCCGCAACTTCCACCCACAATTTTTTAAGTCCTGCCGCCGTGTCCAACAGTTCATGTGGCTTGTCCCAGCATCCGGCCTCAATATTCCATGCTTTTTCAGATATCCACCCCTGAATATGCGGATTCTGGCCGCTCTTGTCGAAATGAACGGTAAGGACAACGGGTAGAGTCGCTGGAAAACAATCTCTGACGGCAAGAACCGCCGCCTTGATTTTCTCTGCCCCGTCTGGATCGGTTAGCAGTGATCGTGGTAATGGTTCGATAAAGTCTTTACCGCTTGTCATACCGGAAGTCTGGTGAAATTTTTGAGTCAGAGAAATTGAATGCACCACCTCCTGAATACGTTCATGATCTGGCGTCCGGTGTATTTTACGTTTTGGCCCTGCATCATCAATCATAGCAGCACGAGCCAAAACCCTTGCTCTGTTCGCATGAACTTTTGGAGAATCATTTTCCGTCAGCTGGCGGTTTTGCCACCACTCCAATTTGCCGCCAAATTGAGAAATAAAATCGTCCTTCTGCTGTTTCTGCAATTTTCCAAGATCCTGCTGAAATGTTACGTCTTTCATGATTTCAGATACGCAAATAAGTCCTGTTTCGCCTATCCTCATCAGATAGCCGATGAACTGAGATGAATTACCGCTTTCAGTTTTGCATCCCTGAATCTTCATGGATATCGCCTGGGCGTTATTGGAATCGATAAAGATGATGTATAGGCTGAGGTAAGGAAAAGCTGCGAATTCTGGCGCCACTACTTGTTATCCCTCTGGAAGTGATAACAATCGTAATCTTGAATGCCGAAGAATCAGTTTTGCGGCTGAAAAAAAAGGAACGTTGGGAACTTGAATGGAGGACTGGCGAAGAGGCTGGAACCTGTGCCAGCTGTTCCAGTCGGCACGGATGCGCACGGCATAATCTACCAACCGTGTTCCAGGTGGAAACTTTCTGGAACACTTACTGGCAGATAATGCCTGACGTGCGCCGGAGGCATGAAATCACTGACGTAATAGACCTTTTTTCCTCATAGCCTCCCCAATATCTTCAGGGGTTTCATCCAGATAAACCAGAGTGGAGTTTAGCGACGCATGCCCCAGAAGTTTCTTAACCCTTGATGCGTCTATGCCTTGGTCGAGCAGCCATTTTGCATAACTATGGCGCATGGCATGCGGTTTTGCCAGTTCCTTGCTATCGAGTCCAGCGATGCTCGCGCAATGTTTAAAAGAGAAATAGAATCCAAGATATGACGGAGTGAGCATGCCGCTTTGCGCCGCAAGGAGTCTGGTTGTAAGAATTTCATCCATAGCAGTTTCATGAATAGGAATGATTTTGAAAAGGTCTTTACTGCTTTTCCGAGATTTCTTCAGTTTTAGCCGTTTTAATTTAATCTGACAGTCTCGCTCTGAAAAATCTGCGGCAATGGCAGATAGTGCCTCTCGGATTCTTGCGCCGGTGTGAAGTATGACAAGAAATACCCAATAGTATTTTGCCCGTCTGTTTCTATCCGCTCTGTACCAGTTTTTCCATGCTTGACGGAGACGTTCTATCTCGTCGGCTCTCAAGTATTTTCGCTCGCTCAAAAAGTACCTCCCGCTGAATATTTCTTACGGAAGTGATATTTAGGCGACCGGAGAGAATAGATGTACTTCGAGGGCTGTTGTAGTGGCTGGCACGACTGCTACCGGTAAGCAGAAAAGGACACTCATGCGCTTTGGCAGGGTGGCCTTAATAATTCGGTCAGAATGTTTAGGAATGACGCAGTACCTCTCTCTCGACAACGGAACGAAGCCAGCGCGGTAATTGCTGTCTTCGCTTCCGAAATGTGAGCCGGATACGTCTCCCATTTCAAAATCTCGTGGGCATCTGATAAAAGTGAAATATGTAGACGCGCCCACCCGCCCGAATATTGGCCGTCACTTCAACAGATAATCTTGAGGCGAGTCGTCGCCCTGTTCCACTTTGACTGGCGACGACAAAAGCCGCTGTACTCATCACGGAATGTTCATTTAATGAGCCTTGGTAATTTACCCGGATTCACAGGGTTCCACAGGAGGCCTTTGAATCGACATACGAATATGATTACTTAAACAGAACCATTCAACAATTCTGGGACAATCTGGGAACCAATAGACTGGAATGTATACCAAGTACACCTTGCTAGCGCGCCCGTCCGGTCCCTTAAAGAATCCGGTTCATATTCGGGACCGCGCGCGCCCTGTTTTCAATAATGTCCTCAAAGGAGTTGTGCCGAGATTTTGATCTGCAAGGTGCGGATTAAAAACCGGAGCCAGGCTGCAAAAAAAAAACTGATTCAAAAATATGGAAAATATTTTCGTTCTGCAATGTTAACGACAAGGCACGGGCTGCGCGGCAAGCCCAAAAAGCTTGCGCGTTCCGCCCGTGCGCCTGTTAGTCTGTTTCGTCTCTTTCTGTCACCCGCCTTTTAGGGCGGTGCCAGCCTTAGTATTTTTCTGATATCGCTACAGATTCCTTCTGATTAAGTTACAGAATCAGATTCCGATTATCGCGCCTACGCTGGCGGACGCGGAAGAATATTCCAGCATCAACAATTAACATTGACAGCATGCCGTACCATCACTAAATTCAAAGCATGACAATCAAAACCTCGTTCTATCCAAAACTTGTAGCGGCGTTAGAAAATCAGAAACGCTATGACGATAAAAGTTCTGACGATGCCACCGCCCGAAAAAGTAATCTTTTTCGGAAACTCGGAACGTTAGCTGGTGCAATTTATGATGATGAGCTGACCTTATCTAATACAGGTTTCAGCCAACCCGACCAAATTCGTGTCTACACGTTCAAGCACGACAGTAAGTTCTCAATCCAGCCAGCAGAAGTGTTAACATCACCACCAAACACAATAGGCGGAACAGTAGAAACCGTCTCCGTACCATTCAAACTAAACATTCCCAACCTTAAAAATCCTGAATTCCTTTCCGGTGATACCACATGGTTAGTTGGGTACGATATTGAAACTCAATCATACAAAGACGGTGGCCTCAATCCAAAAACGCTGGAAAAAATCGCAAATACACCATCACACTGCGTATCACATCAATGGTACTTTAATTTCCAAGGCATACGGTTCGGCTTCATTTTCCTGACGACGCTTCGTATCTCACAAGCGGAATTTGTTGAATTCCTGCGCGGAGTCGTTCCCGACATCCGAAATCCAGAGATACTAAAAACGGTCAAGGTCTATGCACATTTTTCAGTGTACGAGAGCGGGTGGATGCATGCGTCACCAGACAAATCAAAACCTGATACGAAAAAGAAATCCGGCGCTAAAAAGAAAGCTCCGTTTACGCTATTGATCAACGAACGTAACGATGAATGGCATGGCAACACCGAACTTCGCAGCTATCCAAAACCAGCAACACGCACCCCCAAAACCGGCAAAGTTCGCATAGCAAAAGGGAAAGACCCTGTAATCAAATTGGAATTCGGTGATTCCCGCAAACTCCAAGCGGGCAGTCTTGAGAAACTCGGTGAAACGATAGGAATTGAAAAGAAAGAACTGCCTGTCGGCATAATAGAAAAAATGGCTGATTTCCTCAAAACCAATCCAAAAACATTCTGTGAATACGCAATAATGGACTCGGTGATAACAGCTGAAGCCCACTTGCATTTCTTTCACAAGTACAAAACTATAATGCTACAACTTGACGAACGTGTGGATGCCAAAGACCACATGCGTATGCCTGGCTATAGTAATGATTATTTTCGCGGATTATATAAAAATAAGTACGGCGACAACTGGAAGAAGTATCTTGGCTATGATGGCAGCACAATGACACTGGCACATAGAGCGTTCGTTCAATTTTACCACGGTGGCCGCAACGATGTGTTAAGTGTCGGCCCTCGCGATGAGGCTCATTATCTCGACCTGCATTCCGCTTACCTTACCGCTGTTGCAATGCTCGACGACTACGATTTCAGCAGAGTACGCGTCACGTCCGGCGCAGCAGCCGAAAAGCGCCTAGATGAACTTTATCATGACGGCCCTTTTCAAGTCGTCGGTATTGAATGCTCTTTCCGCTTTAATGATAAGGGAAAACCTATATTCCCTGTTCGGATTGATGAAGCCGAATCCCTTCCAGGTGTGCGGATAAACTTCAACTCTGACGGCATCATCTACCCCAAAAGCGGCAAATCTAACCTGACCATGCCGGAATACTGGGTCGCCTGTAAAAATGACCTCATAGAAAAAATAATAGTCCATCGAGTAATTGAATTTGTAAAGGTTATAGACCCCCTTACTCAGGCACCAGCTCACTGGTTTTCTAATGAAATAATGCAGCTCTTGAAACTGCGAAAAGACAGCAAAGGCAATGATAAACTTTTTATTAAAAATATATTAAATTTTTTCTACGGCAAGACATCTCAGGGAGTTAAAGCTTCTGCTGCAACGATAAAAGCTCACAATTTTGACAAGTTTGTAAACGTCTCTTCAATGACGTGCTATCCGTTGGCATCCTATATCACGGGTTTTTGTAGAGCGAACGTCGGAAGCCTTCTTCAACATAACGATTGCTATGGAATCACCACGGACGGATTCATTACACCGGTGTCACGTAAAAAGCTGGTGATAAAAGATGATGATATTTGTGACCGCGTGCAGAAAAAGCTCACTGCTGGCGGCTTCAACAAAGACTTCATCGGTTGTGATGCGTCCGGGTATAAATCGCTCTTTCTAAAAACTCGCGGTTATCTTCTTGCCGGAAATATACCTTCCGCTGAGAATGATCTGTTTGCAAAACCTCCATCCGTACTGAAACTAAAAACTATGAAACCCGGTGAATTGGCTATTCAGGCGGTAAGCTCTTTCACAAGGCTAAATAAAATGGCGGCCATGGGAGCCAAAGTCTATAAAGATTCCTCCCCCGATCCGGTTAAAGATTTTCTGGAAATCCTTAAAAAGGGCTATTCCGATAAATCATATTTTGTGAAGCTCAATAAAATTCGCGAAGAACAAAAAGATGACCCAACTGTTGTCACTGAAAAACGTATCGCCAGTAACGTCAAAACTGATATGACGTTTGACATGAAACACCTCCCCATCAACCCGACCTCCAAAGATTTCGTTTGGCACGGTATTCCCTATCAATTCGTTTCATTCGAAACAGAACCTCTCGATACCTCAACTGACTACCATATTCTACGCGCATTGCGTAAGCGTGACCGCGAGAAAGACATACCCAAAACTCTTTTAGATGCCGATTACCCTTTCCAGGTTTTAACGGAATACAGCGACCAAGAAATACCAGCGGACGTGCTATTAGCGGCACAAACTACCCCAGCGGCAACCGCTACCGCACCACAAAAGAAAGTTAAAACAAAGATAATCAACGGTATGAAAATGCCCCAAACAATAGCATTCAACCTGAAATCTGATTTTAAATTGCTAATTGAAAATCAACGCAACGGCAAAGCAATACCGACATATATGGAACAACCCGATTATCTGGAGATGCTTGCAAAATTTGATGATTACCGGACAGGTGAAGATTCGTTACAGCTAACAAATGATGATATATGCGATGATGAAGTTGGAAACATCCCTCATGAGATTGAAGATGTTATCTATGACGATATCAACGATGATTAATGGGCGGTGGTTGGCGGTTGAGGCTCTGCGGTGGTAAACTCCCAAGACGTCCAGTTTACTCGTTAGCACCTGTAAGAAGCTGTAATTACATTATTATTTTGCTAAATTTATTTCTCCCTTATATTTATGGGTAGACGAATAAAATCTGAATGACGAAATCAGAACAGCCGCCTAACAACACAAGGGCTGTTTCAGAGATCGTTCGACACATCACACAATAGTGATCATATCACGACCAAACAGAATCATTTCTGAGTGATTCAGGTGCTTCCAATATTTATTCGTTCACCCATAAATATATGCAGCAAATTTATTTGCCACATATATTTAACGGATTCAGCATGTTACACGCTATAATCAGTAAACGCTACTGGCTGGCTGTTTACGCTGAACGGGAAGCAGCATTCAATCAATGCGGGGGATGCAATTGCTGCCACTCATGAGGGATGCGGGGCTTGCAGCTAATATCAGGGCGGGGGGATGCGAAGGCTGGCGCGTGGAGGGAGATTATAAATGTGGAGGGATGTTCTCCACGGCCTCCATTACTGAGACAAGACTGGCTGAGTCTAATCTGTAAGTGGATTCAAAGCAGAATTTTCTGCTGACGAACTTTAATTTGCAATGCGTTGATTATGCCTTTTTTCAGTTCGTCTAAGCTCCCAAGCAACCACTGCAAGCCTTGTGACGTTTTGATAATCTCAAGTAACTTTTGTAAGTTTTGTGCACGTTCTTGATTTTGGTTGAGTTGCTGCTGTAAAAAATCGCTGATTTGATGGACTGTCCATTTGTGCTTTTGATGGTACGCAAGTTTTGTCAGCTCAATTGTAATCTCCAAAAAATCAGAGCCGTACTTATGGTATCCTACTGCAACACTCTTCGGTATTTTCAGCTTAGTCTTGGCAAAGAGGTTTCTATACTCTGTCGGTTCCAAATTTAAGTTGCCTTGGCTTAGGGTGACATGATCGGGGATATTGCATGGTAGCACAAACAAATATTTACCGAGTGGTGTGCGACTGTATTTCATTATACTGAGCAAGCTTTCCATGTGCTGTACTGTTAAAACTATATTGGTTTCTTCAGGCATGATTGGTGTAACAGCTTGTATTGGTAAAGCATTGTGAATTTCTTCTGCCACTTGTTTCGGTTGCGAGTCCCAAGATTCTTGAGGGTAAAACTCTTCAAGAAGAACGATAAAACGATTTAAATCGGTTATTGCGTGTTCGTAGATCAGTGTAGTGTGTTTTTTACGATATGCTGATTTTTTTAGTTCTGATACAGATTTTGTCATCCCACTTGCGCATGCTGATTCGTGAATGTCTTTTGGTGTAAAACTATTATCAAAAATGCTTGCGGTTGCTGGCAGGGTGTTGTTGTGGTAAATGAAGATATTTGTTAGCCTCGGTGGTGTAGCTTCAACGTTCAGCGCGTATAAGAGACCGGCAACTGAGTCGTGAATTGGTTTACCACAAATGTAACAGATCATTTTAACGTCCGGTGTATGCTTTTATTAAATCTCGGCTTACTAATCGACTGGTTCCAGATACCGTATCAGTTTTTTATGCTTCTTCGCATATTCCAGCTCACCGCTGGTGCTCTTACCAATGCGTCCGCCTACATTCAAAATCAATACTTCATCAGCTAAATCAATTTTCCGTCGGTGCAGCTCGTCAAACATTTTCAAAGTGTCGTCGCTAAAATCAATGCCGTCTGCTTGACCGAAAGTGCCTGGTGCGAGGACGATCCTATAGGCAAGCGTTTCTTCCGCTGTCACTTTTTCAAATACGTCCTTGTACTTGGTTGAACCGCACAAACAAACTATTGTGGGTCGCATGTGGGTATCGGTTGTCATAAATGCGTAATCCGGTGTACACTGGACACCTAATCCGGAAATGATTGGACACCCAATCCGGTTTTCACTGGACACGCAATCCGGCAATGACTGGAC
>CAIYDX010000017.1 GCA_903925005.1 uncultured Geobacteraceae bacterium | reverse complement strand
TTGCTCAAAAGCCTATAGGGCAACCCAACCTATGCCCTTAAACAAAAACTCCCTCCCTGCGTCAAATTTGGAAGCCATATTTAGGCAGTGCCATAGCTCAAATTCTATGAAACATTTCTGTCGTTTGTTTAAGTTCACCCAGGATCCGTGGTGCGGAATCCCGGCTGGTCAATTTCTCTGATCACATGCACAAGACCATCAAGAATACGGGACTCGGCCGAAGCTTTTTGGACGATCAAATCGGATGATACCACCAAGATAATTCTGGGATTTTTTCCCAGTCAGAGCTGTCAGATTATAAGTTCAAAGGTAAATCATGAATATGAGAACAAAGAGTGACTCTTGTGACTCAAAAACTGAACAGTGAGGAAAAATCAATGAGTGTGCTGATCGTCGTCGGTTTCAAAGGTGAATTTACTGCAGATGAAGTTCTGCTTGATGTGGAGAAAATGTCGCAGATTCACAAAGTCAACCTGGATGATGCCGTTGTGGCTATACGGAAAATGGATGGAACCGTAAAAATCAGGCACAGCAATATCCTCATTTACAGTGATGCCGCAACTGGAAGTCAATACGGCATATTTGCCGGTCCGACCGGCATTCTTGTCGGAGGCTTGATCGGTGCCGCAATTGGAAAAAGCATCAAGACGTTTCTGCATATTGGAATAGCCGATACTTTTGTTAAAGAAATTGCCGCGATCCTTGAGCTGGGCTGTTCGGCCATATTTATCAGAGCCCATAAAGCGATTTCCGAAAATATCGTGGAAGAGCTGAAAAAGTTCAACGGCACCCTTATACGCTCTTCACTGTCTGTCGAAAACGAGCAGGAACTGGTCAGGGAATTTGGATGAGCCGGTTAACTATGAATCCTCGAAAACATAGAATCCTTTGTTTTGATGATGAACCCGACAATCTCGAATTACCGTGTTCTCACTTTGCAATCATATGAGAGGATCTGAACATACAACAGACCTACAGCAGGTTTTCTAACCAGCAAGCAGCCAAAGTTATAAAATAAAACGAACGTATGTTAGGCATAGAATATTGTGGTGGTATAATTTGATTGTCAGCAGTAACTCAAGAAAAGGAGAAATATTATGCCGATCTACGAATATGGATGTGAACTCTGCGGGGAAAAATTTCAATTTGTCTCAACAATAAAGGAAAATCAACGCGGAAATACAAAATGCCCTCACTGTGGCAAAAACATCGTCAGACTTCAACATCGAGATTCTCACGCCCTTGAACAGGTCGTGAATCAGAGGGCAGTTGAAAGTGTTAATCACTTCGAAAAATCTCGAAGTTGATTGTCATAGGACAACGAACATCAGGCCGCCAGCAGCGTGTTCACACTAAAGCTGTTCACATGGATAGCGGCGGCCTAATTGTGGAACGAAAAATAACATTCGGACACAACGCAACATCAGGAGGAGCACCATGAACATTCATGAGTAACTATCATGGGATATTTAAAGCGTATTGCAGTTGGATTATTCGCAGTGCATGTCTTCCTATGGAAATCAGATAAGCAGACCGGCTGTTCATGAACCAAGATACTATTATCCACCTCGGCGTGTAATTGTTGTGCCTGCGGAGCCTCCGCCAGTGTA
>CAIYDX010000016.1 GCA_903925005.1 uncultured Geobacteraceae bacterium | reverse complement strand
CTCTCACGAGTTGATACCCCGCACCTATCGGTGCTTCGTTACATTGTCAGGATCGCTCTTTATTCAGACCCCTAGATTCACCCGGTGACACGGGTGGTCCCCTCCGATCAAGCCTGTGGGGACAACTTCAACAAACAGCTTCGTGTCGCAATTCAGTAAAAAGTTTAGATTCAGGCTTTCATGCCAGAGTCTGCCCGATCACTTGATACCCGGTGACACGCAGTGTGGGGTTGGTGCGGTTATCAATATCCACGATTATCCAACGATGGTAGATCCTACGCCAAGCCCTGATGCCCTCACAGTGTTTTTGGGTGGCTACAACACATACAACGGTGCTAATCTCCGGTTCCCCTGGTTCTCAGTAACGAAAGCAGATGGAAGTCCTGTGCCTGACGGCTGGTCGTATTCGATTTCGGCAATGGGACTGGACGCAGCGTCACTGCGTGCCAACAACGAGATGTATGCAACTATTTCTCCGCTGAACTGGCCTGCTCTTTTCCCGAAGACCGAAGCCTTTTACACGACTGTTCAGGGTGGCCGAATTCCTGAGTTCACGCAGATAACTACATTGGTACCTGCGGTTGGAGCTTCAACAACGCTGGAAATTATCTGGCAGGTGACTGTTACTGATCCGGTGATCGGGCCGCTGGTCGGCTATGTGGCTGGAACTGTGAAGTTCCAGAATTAGACTTGATAATGGTTGGTAAATGGCTTAACAAGATCATGCTCAGTGGTCTACAAGCACAAGGAAACATATGCGAACAACTCTTCTAACAATCTTTACAGCCTCTTTATTGGCTTCATCTGCCGGTGCTTTCGAACTGGATGCGCACCTGGATGATAGCCGCTGGCCGCCTCAGGAAAGTGATGCCTGTTCTTTCGAAAACTTCATGGAAGATCCGGGCACTACTCTCAAAAAGGCCACTGCCGGTGACGCTTGCAGTCAGTATCACTTGGCGCAGCAATCCAAAAACCAGGATAATGCAGAAGTGTGGCTACGTTCTGCTGCAAAACAGAACGTAGCGCCGGCTCAGTACATGCTTGGCAAGATCCTGATCAAGAACGGTAAAGACACCGAAGGCCGCAGCTTCCTGTTCGCCGCAGCAAGTAACCGCCACGGCGCCGCAGCTAACGAGCTTGGTAACCTGTATCGCGGCAAAGACGATGCAGAGTCCTGTAGGTGGTTTGAAGTGTCCGCCAAAAGCAACAATCCTTCCGGGCAGAATAACCACGGCGTATGCCTTCTCACTTCTTCTCTCCCCGATCGGCTCGGGCTGGCGGCAATTCATTTCGATAGATCAGCGCGGCAAAGCAATGTTACGGCTGAGTTTAACCTTGCCAAAGCCTTTGAACTGGAGGGTAGCACTGCACAGGCCTTTCAACAGTACAGGCGGGCAATAGACGCTGGCAACACGAAAGCCATGATAATGTTGGCAAACAACTATTGGGCTGGTCCTGAGGCGATCCTGAACCTGAAACAGGATCAAAAAGAAGCTCTTAAACTCTACTTACGAGCCGCAAAAGCCGGTGATCCGGAAGCGGATTTCAAGGTCGCTCAGATTTACCGGTTGGGTGCTGACGGCATAGCGAAACAGGAAGAAGCTGCTGTGAAGTTTCTCAAAAGCTCGTCCAGTCTTGGTTATTCCCGTGGCAGCAAAGCTCTGTCTGAAATGTACGGCACTGGCTGGATGATATACAGGAAGAAAGAAGTGGTGGACAAGGCGACGGGGAAAAAGGAACTGGTAATCGTTGCTGAGCGGGTTAAACCTGATCAGCGGAAAGCGTTGAAGACTGCGGCATTGGCGGAAAAACAAGAGATAACCGAAGCTAAGAATGGCAGTGGTAATAGCAACTCGACTGTTTATTTCTGCGATTAGCAAAGGCGGCACTTATGGATACTTCAGGCAGCACAAAACACATCGAGCAACCGGTCTACAGGAAGAAAAGCCGGTACCGGTTTATATCATTTTGGCTATTATTGCCCATCCCCCATGGATGTAAAATCAGGGAATAACCGGTTCAATAACGGACGTTTATGGGCATGACAAATAACAACCCAAAACTATGTCAACAAATTAGCAACACGGTTTTTGAACATGTTCGAATTTGTCTTGTACCTTTATGAACAGCTGAAAGCAGAGGCTGTGTTAATAGGATTTTACAATTTTGGGGGTAGGGCAATAACAGCCATTTTCTCCCTATCTCAAATTGGGTAAGGTTCCCTTCCTGGCGGGATCCCCCCTTCGCACGGGACCTTGGTCTGGCACAAACCGCATCCGGTAGCAGCTACACCATAAAGCGCACCGACCGCATCGGGTACGGTTCCGTAGACATAAGAGCGGCAGATATACTTGTCGTGACCGTCTCGCGATAGGGCGTCTGCCGGGCAGCGCCCGATGCATGCTCCACAACTCCCTTCCCGGTAGTAGAGGCAATTTGAACGCCGCTCAGGATAAGAGCGCTCCGACGGCTCGATGAAGAGATCAGTGATCACACTTCCCAAGCGGTGGGCTATTCCCTTCGGCGTAATCAGCGCGTCGTTCAGACTGAAGGTGCCGAGGCCGGCAGCGTAGGCGGCATGCCGTTCCGACCAGGAAGATGCTACGCCAACGGCCGTTTCACCCATTTCGCGCCAGGCAGCCATTAGCTGAGGGGCAGCGGCAAGGCAACCCTTCCCAGTCAGCCATGCAACCATATGCCGGCGCAGGGCGGCGTTGAACTGCTCGCCGTAATTTCGCGTTTGTGCCCACTCCCGCGACGGATAGATCGTTTCACTCCGGTTCGAAACTCGTGTCCGATCGGTAATCGGCAACACCCAACTGACAACCGTTGTCGGAAACCACGGATCCTCGGGAGTCGAGGCTTTAACCAGCTCGCCCGGCGTCAGGTGAAACTCGCCGATAACGGTTTTGTACTCGGTGTAAAGGGGGTCTGAAGCGGAGGAAAAGCCGATCAGTGGTTCGTCGAAGTACCGCTCGGTGCTACCTGGAAATAGATTGGCGCAATCTTCACGGACAAAACGGGATATTTCTTCGCGCAGCGTATGTTCCATCGCACTCTCCTTTGCGTGACAAGCGTTATCATACTATTGGGCATACATGGATGTTTTTTATCATCAGTCACGATGTGTAGTAATATCGAAGTTGCCAAATTCACCGGTAATGGGGGTGTAAGCCGGAACCCCAGAAAATTCCGGCATCCCCATTCCGGCCCGTTACTACCAAGCTGTAGTTAGGGCTTACAACCCCATATTAACTCATCTATCAATCTACCACTGATAAACGGATGGGAATATAATATGAAAATCGGTTAGTGTGCCCATTCCCCCCCGTTGTCACTCCATGGCATCGACAATGGCTTTTAGATCATGGTAATGGGTCTCTACGAAACGGATGCTGGTCTTCTGGACACCGAGTGATATTGGGACTTCACAATATTCAGAGCTGACAATTGCTTCCTTTAACTCGGCCATCACCTCATCGTCGGATTTTACAAATTCCTCGTATTTGGGGACAAAGTGCCAGATACAGGGCTTCATGCTTCTTCGGCAGATACTTACGGGTGAGTGCTTCCTTTTTCTCGAAGTAGTGAACTCCATCGCGTTTCCTAAAGGGCATCTCTTCTTTGCATAAACACTTGTTTTTCGACAGAGAATGCGCCCATGCAGGCTTTTTACCTAAATGGGAGGTGGTGCTATAGTGGCTTGTGCACATTCTGAAATTTTCGCCGGTTCGGGCTTAGAACCCCAATAACCCCTCGTTCTCACTTGCAATACTGTCGTGTGCGCTCATAATTGCGACAGTCTCCCAACTGACAGGCCATAGCATAGTCATTACAACCTAAAAATAGGTTGTTTGATAACATGTTTGCAATCCCACGAGCATTGTATGCCGATGCGTCGCTTGGGTTAATCCTTATTGCCTGGTCATAATCTGGGTATTCTTGACTGAAACCGCGAAGGGTCAAGTTTGACCGAATAGCTTAATTATATCGGCTTGTTGGGGTATCTCTTTATAATGGTTGTGCGTTATTTAGGCGCGACTTGCTTAAAATCACTAATGCTATGCCACCAAGAATTGCCACGGATGCCAACACGAAACGTAAGGTTAGGGATTCTCCGAGAACAATGATGCCTCCCAATGCAGCGATGACTGGAACGCAAAGCTGGACGGTCGCAGCGGTGGTTGACTTCAGCACAGGCAACACGGAATACCAAATTGCGTAACCCAATCCGGAAGCTACTGCCCCCGAAACTATGGCGTACAAAACACCGACGATTTCCAGTCTGGCGCTTGAAAGGAGCAGCACGCTCAGTAGAATTGCGAACAGCATCGCTCGAAGGAAATTTCCAGCCGAAATCCTTGTAGGATTCCCGATTCCTTTCCCGCGCAATGAATAGATGCCCCAGGCAACGCCGGCGGTCAACATCAACACTGAGCCAACCACCGGAGGTGCAGACAGACCGGGGAGCAACAAACCAACCAGCCCTCCGAACGCCAGCATAAGTCCGACAAGTTGCTGATTGTTAAATCGCTCTCCAGCCCACAGGCCATGACCTATCATCGTTGCCTGTACTGAACCAAAGAGAAGCAGGGCGCCAGTCGCGGCTGTACGGCTTACGTAAGAAAATGAGAAGCCGGCTGCATAAGCAAACAAGGTAAATGCCGATATCCAGTTGCCCCTTCCTGTACCGTTACCGCGTAGAAAATTCGCGATAGCCCATAGCACCACGGCGCCGGTAACAAGTCGAATGGAGGTAAAGCTGGCAGCGTCGATGCCGGTATGCTTGAGTGCGATTCGGCATAGCACCGAATTCCCTGCAAACGCAATCATAGTGATAACCGTTAGGAAACAAATTCGCGATGATGACATTATATTACCCAAGGCACTTTTGCTGGTTATAAGGGAGCACGCCATTCCCGGAGCGTCATCTATCGACATATCTACCAGCAGGTGGAGGCCTCGCTAAGCGTGGAAGAGACGGCTCTGGTCGATGCTCACTTTGTCCCTGAGCCGGAATCGCGGTTCACGCCTTGGAACAACCTCAAACAGGAACCGGGTAGCCCGACGCTGACATTTGGCTGGACCGGAAGGCTTGGCTGGCAGGGTATCAACTCGGTCCGCAGAACTTTGTCGATATTCCTGACGTAAAAATCCAGCCTTTGCTGCGGAAGCCAAAACGTTAGACTCCGCCCGAATGCTGGAGATGGCTGTGCCAAAACGGCTAACCTTGGCGGCTTCACTACTGAGAGTCCAGTCGGCCCGGGTTCTGGACGACTTGGCGGAGATGCTCATCAAACGGGTCGCCGCCATCCATCAGAAAGGCAAAGTGGCCCTGGCAGATTACCAGGAGCGAAATCGCCAACGCACCGATGACTTGGTGCTGACGCTCCGCGATCTGGTCATTGCTTACCTATGCGATAGCTTCCAAACCCTTCCGTTTGACCAGGTCCAACAACTTCAGAGCAGGTCCGGATGGATGCTTTTTACCAGACTCCCATTTTGAAACAGTCCCAGTTGTAACCGTTAAGTATTTAGCAAATACCGCCTGGCTCACTCCAGCTTTAGTTCTCACTTTCATTATCTGATCTGGAGGCATAGTTTTAACCTCTACCAGACACGACTTGTCAAATTCCCGCATCGTCTTAGTTGGTATGACGCCAATATCATGCAAATCACTCAATGACTCGTGCAATGCTGCCAATGCTTCACTTTTGTATTTTCTGGACATACTCCACCTCGATTAAAACGCCAGCCGCAACCGCTGCTGTTATTTGTTCCTCAGTCATTCCCAGATAAAGAGCAGCCGCTTTTTTGTACTCTCGTTTCTCAACTATTGTGAGGTTTTCTTGAGCATTTTTGGGGAAGGCAAACAAGAAAATGCTGCGATTTTCTGATCTAAACGCAACGGCGCTCCGGAATCCGCCACTTTTCCCACCGCCATCCCTGGCGATTCTTTGCTTTATAAGACCGCCACCGTAATCCGCATCAACAAGGCCACTTTCAATAACCTGAACAGTTTCTACTAACTTTTCGTCGTCAATGCCTTCTTTGCTCGCAAAGCGCGTAAACCACTTGGTTTTGAATATCCGCACAGGTACTCCTTATGTTGATACTGTATCACTAAGAACCATAGAAACACAAGAAGGATTTAAAAAGCCCAAAGTAAGATTGCTTTTGCTATGCGCTATACGGGTATTACGGAGCCGTTCTACGCAAATGACTGGTTAAATGCGGCAGCTGGTTAACACGACTCTTACCAACAGTTAGCCAATACTGGCACCAGGCTGCCACGACTATTTGATACCTGAAGACACGAATGTTGGGTCTACGCCATGATATAAGGAACTGTGAATTAACACTGACCTACATAATGATCAATGTTATTTACATATCAGAAAATGCGTTAAAACAATATCAGAAATAGTCATAATTAAAATACATCCACGGAATAGAATTTAAAATCTGATTTACCTATATTTTTTCGGAAGTACCGAATTAATTGTAAACTCCATAATCAATCCATACTTTTTCCATAATTAAGGGTTACAATGTACCCAGATGGGGAGGGTGCGGCAGAGACAGTTGGACAAATTAAAGGAGAACACATGCATAACTCAATCAAAAAACTCACTCTCATACTCGCTTTAACCCTGCTCCTGGCCGCAAGTGCGGCTTACGCTGGGGGGTTAAATGTTAATCTGGATGTTATCGTTCCAGCTCGGCCGGCTCCGGCTCGTGAAGTAATTATCGTCGCACCGCCTCCTCCTCCAGCATATGTTGTTGCCCCGGCGCCTCCGCCTGGATACGCTCCTCCGGGGTATGCTGCCCCGCCGCAGGTTATGGTCGCTCCAGCGCAAGTGGTTTTACCAGCACAACCGCCACAATTTACTTATATTCCTGAGCTTGGCTACTACGTTGCTATCGGCGTCCCATACGATATGATCTACGTCGGGCGCGATTACTACTACCATTCTAACGGATATTGGTACCGCGCAGCCCGATACGGTGAGCCATGGTCCTATGTTGCCGCCAATCACCTACCTCCGCAAATGCTTCGACACAGTTTCATTGAGTACCGATCGCGCCACGAAAGGGATTTTGGCCGGCACGAAGGTAGGCACGAGGAGAGAAGAGAAGAACGTCGAGAGGAACGAAGAGAAGACAGGGATCGTGGAGCCTGGGGTAGGTAGCACACACTATGTTCCGTTTTCTTCTGTCGATAATTGAAGGCTTCTTTGGGCTGTTCGCTCCGCGCCGGCCGCTGACCAGGCATGCTCGCGAGCGAATGCGAGAACGCAGGATCAGCGAAGCGGACATTGACCTTACTATCGCTCATGGCAAGAAATCATACTCCGACAACGCTATAACTTACTCGATCGGTAAAAGAGAAATAAGGACCCACGGAGACAAATTAAAGCGCTGTCGAGGGATTGTGGTAGTGTGTGCTCTGGATAATCGGGCGGTGATTACGGCATTCCGGAGAGCATATTAATCGGCGGTGGTGAGCGGTATTGGAGCTGTTATGAGTTGATAATTAGGATAGCTTTCTGTAGAGTTTGCCAGGCCCGCGCCGGGCTTTTCTTGCCTGCACCCCAAAAGTGATGAAAAGTGATTATGCAAGTTCCTGATTTAATCAACGGCGGTTTTGAGATTTTCTCATCCATCATGGTTCTGAACCACTGCCGGGTTTTGTTAAAAGACAAGTCCGTACGCGGCGTGTCGATCGTTTCAAACATGTTCTTCGTCGCCTGGGGCGGCTGGAACCTCTACTATTACCCGCACCTCGGCCAAACCCTCTCCTTCTATGGTGGCATAGCGATTATGCTTGCTAACGCCCTCTGGGTAGGTCTAATGTTCAGGTACCGACGAGGGCCTCTCCCTACCCTGCAAGCCACTTAAGGTACATTTTGGATGCTATACAAGAGTTCCTCTCAGCTTTCTCCGCTAACGTTCCCAACGCTTCACTAATTCTTCTCTTTCCTGTTGTTGCAGTGTTGATGGGTGGTGTAGCCATGGTCACCACTGCCATTGGATCGTGGCTGGACCAGAAAGCGGCGTTGGAAGAGCAGAAGCTGCAGGAACAAAAGAAGTGGCTGGAACACGAGAAGCGGCAGCTGTTGTTAGAGGAGCAAAAGGCTAATGCCCCAGAGCCTGAGTATAACCCTGCGAAGAGGTGAGATCTACGTCCTTTGTCTTTTCTTGCCAACACCCTATGGGTCACGCGCCGCAGGCCTGCGCTCCTGGTCGCCTGACAAATCTTCTCTAAAAGCCTCTCAAAAGCTCTCTTTTTCTTCTGATGCCCACCTTCCCCGCATAACAGCCATACCGCCAAGTTTAGCGGTTACTGTCATAACCACTGCATATTGCGGATTACCGTTTTTCTTTTTCTTCCTTCTCAGTTGATTGTCGCCGGTCATAATTCCTTCCTGACCGCAACAACCCCCGTTCGACTGACTTAATCCGATCATATTTTCTTTATCAGACGCTTAGGACAGATAGTTGCAGTAATATCCGTGACTCTTCAAACTACCATGGGGATAAAAGGCGTGGTTTGAGGGATTTTTTATAAACTCCATAATCAATCCATAATTTAACCATGATTAAGGGTTATAATGCTTATAGATGGTGGAGGATGGGCTGAACAGATCTCGCACCGCTGATTACAGGCAAGTTATATTGGCAAATGTTTCATGAAAGTAGCGGAGGAGGTTATTATGAAAAAGTCTATTTGTTCATTCCTAACAGTTACTTTTACTTTGTTGTTGTTTGCTGCTTCTGGTCAGGCTTTTAGAGGTGGAGGAGGCGGAGGAGGCGGTGGCTTTGGTTGGGGATGGGGTTCTTTGTTGGGTCTTGGCCTTGGTATTGGAATAGCGGAGATGTCGCGGCCGTATCCTGGTTACTATTATCCGACACCCGTTGTTGTCGAGCAGGCACCAACTGTCTATATGCAGCAGTCTCCGGCGGCTTTCCCTCCGGCACATCAGGAGCCTACTTACTGGTATTATTGCCAAGAGTCACAGAGCTATTATCCCTATGTTAAACAGTGCCCTAATGGCTGGATGACTGTAGTGCCGACACCACCGGCACCAACACCAAGTAAATAGAAAGGAAAACAATCATGGTAAATTTAAGGCGTATTGCAGTTGGATTAATTATGCTGGCAGCTACTGGGTGCGCGACTACCATGCCGCAAGGCCCGAGTGTGATTGTACTACCGACACAAGGTAAACCATTCACAAAGTTCCAGGGAGAGGATGCCGAATGCCGTAAATGGGCAGAAAAGGCTACTGGAATATCACCGGCCGAAGCGCAGAACCAGAGTACCCTTAGCGGGGCCGCGGTTGGGTCTTTGATTGGGGCTGGAGCTGGCGCCCTCCTTGGTTCAGTAAGTGGTCATGTTGGGGCTGGGGCAGCGGTAGGAGCTGGCGCTGGTTTGCTAATGGGGACAGCTGTAGGTTCTGACAGCGCGAAAGTGACAGCCACAGAAGCTCAGCGTCGCTATGATATTGCATATTCGCAGTGCATGTCTTCTTATGGAAATCAGATAAGCCAGCCAGCTGCTCATGAACCAAGATACTATTATCAACCTCGGCGTGTAATTGTTGTGCCTGCGGAGCCTCCGCCGGTGTATTATGCACCTCCGCCACCGCCGGTTTATCAACCTGCACCAATATATCAGTAGCCTCCATCACCACCGTATGAGTACATAATCTTTGGAGCTTCATGGAAGAGTTTCTTTCGATCTTATCAACTGTCACGGGTATTGCGACTGAACTAACCTTCATTCCGATCGTAGGACTCATAATCGCCGCGGTTGGAATGGTGGTAATCACTATCGCCTTCGGCATAGATGGGGGCTGCCGCAAGAAAACAGCTACACGATAAAGAGCTATTAAAATGGGCCGAAAACCCGCGCAGGCAGCAGGCGTTGGAAGATAAACAAAAGTAAGCCGATTATCAGTCACCTCTTTGCTGGCAGATATTCGGCTTTGCACAAAAGACGAAAGTCTGAATATAGCCTTTATTTAGCATAGTGGCATTCAGATCGTGTAATAATTACTTGTATTCAAATCCCTGCATGTACAGGATATGGAGGATAAATAAT
>CAIYDX010000015.1 GCA_903925005.1 uncultured Geobacteraceae bacterium | reverse complement strand
CGACCTTTGCCTTGTACTGGCTGGTGAAACTTTTACGATTCTTTTCGCTCAATGCCTGCTCCTTTTTGTTGCAGGCTACCATCTTAAACTATTGTCCGAAATCCGGGGTCCACTATACTGCATTTTTATCAGACATCATTTTCTCCTTTTGGGTTGGTTGACATGTCGCTTATGTGATCTAAATATCGTATTGAGTGTTTATGTGGATACCAAAGTCAGAAGTATGGAGTCGTGGATAAATAAACGTCCAGTTTAAGAAGCAACATAAGTAAGGCATATCAATTTTTATGCTTTTTCTGATGTTCGGAGCCGGATTCATGATCTTTGTGATGTTTGGTTTCCTGCTCAGGTTCTATGTTGTGTTCTGTCCCAGGCTCATGATCTCCTTGGCATTCATTGCTGTGAACGTGATTTATTGTGCACCTTTTACCGTTGGCGTGGTCCTTATGATGATCTTGGTCGTGACTCATTTGTTTGCTCTCCCTCAACTAATAAAGTAACTTCTCAAACTGAAGCTAATGGAGCAACTTACGCGCCAACAATTATTTATTGCAATGGAGAGTGTAACAGCCCGAATGTGTGAAGTATTTAGAGATGCGAGGTGAAGTGGACGGGATTTCTGCCGGAGCAATCCGTCAATTTTGACATAACTGGCATATATGATGGGCGAATTAAGTCCAATGGTTGGGGAGAAATAATCCGGCGCTCAGATTGATGATTCAATGTCAGTCATGATCGGAGTCGCAGGCAAAAAACAAGTCAAAGAACTCTTTAATTATTCGCCTCTTTCTCTGCCTTATGATACTTCTCCCTGACCTTCTTTATGTCTATCGTCGGTTTAGGAAACTCCATTTTCAGCGATTCGAGTGTAGCGACAACGATCTGCGAGACAGCAAGATTGCGGAACCATTTGTGGTCGGCCGGTATAACAAACCACGGCGCGTGTTCCGTACTGCATTTACAGAGCACGTCCTCGTAAGCCTTGGTGTAATCGCCCCAGAACTCACGTTCCCGGTAATCTGACTCGCTGATCTTCCAGTGCCGTGTGGGGTCGTCAAGCCGATGTTTGAACCGCCGCAGCTGTTCGTCCTTACTGATGTGCAGGTAGAATTTGAGGATATGGGTACCGCTGTCGCTAAGATTCTTTTCGAAATCGTTGATAAGATCGTAGCGCTTCGACCACACCTTTTTCGGGATAAGGTTGTGTACCCGGCTGATCAGAACATCCTCGTAGTGGGAGCGGTTGAAGATCGAAACCTGGCCACTATGAGGCGCGGCTTGGTGAATGCGCCAGAGGAAATCGTGGGACGCCTCTTCTGCCGAGGGGACCTTGAACCCGTAAACCCGCGTCCCTTGTGGATTCATGCTACCGAGGACGTGATTGATGGTGCCGTCCTTGCCGCCGGCGTCCATGGCCTGGAGGATAATGAGGAGTGACTGTTTGTTCTCGGCATACAGTAGGTACTGCAAATCGCGAAGCCGTTTTTTGTAGTTCTCCATCTCAGCCAATGTTGATGACTGGTCTTCGTGTTTATCCTTGAATGCGGCATCGATCTTTGCCAGCCTGATCGTGTTCCCCGGTTTGACTCTGAACTTTTCACTGAAATTCATGATGCTCCTCCGTGCAGTAAGAACGTCCTATATCCTGATTGTTTCAAATCAATTGTCACATGTCAGCGGCTAAGCCGCCAACGCGAAGCCGGTAGCAGCAATACTGGCAGGCCAATTCGCTGCGGTCTTGTCGATCACAAGCCCGTTATCTGAATTCGTCTCATGCAGAAAGTAACTGAATGAAGCGCGCTGAAGCATTTCCAACTGTACTTCGGCGATTGCTTGACTGCTACTCATGTTAATACCTCAGGCCATTTCCCCGCAAGCATCTACAGCTATAGTTTCGTTAACTATTGTCTGTGCTTCCTCCAGAATGTGGCGCAGATGATCAGCTCCCCGGAAGCTCTCCCCGTAAATTTTATAAACATTTTCGGTCCCTGAAGGCCGCGCCGCGAACCAACCGCTTTCTGCGATTACTTTCAAACCGCCGATAGGAGCACCGTTGCCCGGTGCGTGGGTAAGGACAGTCCGGATTTTTTCTCCGCCCAGCTCGGTGAGCTTAACCTGCCTTGGAGAGAGTTTAGCCAATAGTTCCTTTTGCTCCGGGGTGGCTGGAGCCTCAACGCGGTCATAGGCAGGCTCTCTGAACTCTCGGGTGAGTTCCAGGTAAATTTCGCCGGGATCGCGGCCCATACGAACCGTAATCTCCGCAGCCAGCAAAGCAGCGACAATGCCATCCTTGTCCGTTGTCCAGACACTTCCATCCAGACGAGCAAAAGACGCGCCTGCGCTTTCCTCGCCACCGAAACCGAGTGAGCCATCTAACAGGCCATCAACGAACCACTTGAAGCCGACCGGCACCTCATAGAGCCTCCTGCCAAGCTTAGCGGCAACCATATCAATCATCCGGCTGCTCACTACCGTTTTGCCGACCGCCGCTTCCGCACGCCATTTCGGCCGATGTTGAAAGAGGTAGAATATGGCGACGGAAAGATAATGGTTGGGCGGCAGCAACCCAGCACTTCGGGTGACTATCCCGTGACGGTCATGGTCAGTATCGCAGCCAAAGGCGATCTCGAAGCGATCCTTCAGTCCGATCAATCCCTGCATTGCATAGGGCGAAGATGGGTCCATGCGAATCTGGCCATCCCAATCAACCATCATGAAACCAAATGTTGGATCGACGGTCTCGTTGACAACCGTAAGGTTCAACCCGTAACGCTCTGCAATAGCCGCCCAGTAGTGGACCCCTGCGCCGCCCAGCGGATCAACTCCCATACTGATCTTTGCGTCCCGAATGATGTCCATGTCAATCACATTGCCGAGGTCACTGATATAGGAGGTGAGGTAGTCGTGCCGGTGCGTTGTGGGAGCACGAAGAGCTTTCTCGTAAGGGATCCTAATTGCACCTGTAAGACTATTTACGAGATACTCGTTGGCCTTTGCCTCAATCCAGGCAGTGACTGCTGATTCAGCCGGTCCACCGTGTGGTGGATTGTATTTGAAGCCGCCGTCATGGGGTGGATTATGAGACGGCGTAATGACGATGCCATCGGCGAACCGGGACGTGCGTCCATGGTTGTAGGTGAGAATCGCGTGGGAAATGACAGGGGTCGGGGTAAATTCATCTCTTGGCGCAATCATTACTTCCACCCCGTTTGCCGCCAGCACCTCAAGCGTACTGGCAAAAGCCGGTACCGAGAGCGCATGAGTGTCCATGCCCAGAAACAGAGGGCCATCTATTTTCTGCTGCGCCCGGTACAGGCAAATGGCTTGACTGATAGCGAGGACATGCCATTCATTGAATGACGTATTAAAAGCGGAACCTCGATGTCCTGAGGTGCCGAACATCACCCGTTGCGCCGGAACCGAAGGATCAGGCACCTCTGTATAGTATGCCGTGATGAGCTTTGGAACGTTGATCAGCATGTCTGGTTTTACCGGTTGCCCTGCAAACGGACTCACGCGCATGGCAAAACTCCTCTTGTCATCCTGGGCTGCCCTGACTCCAGTAATCTGCCGGCCGGCCCTCCTATTGCGCTTCCACGTTACTCCTTGTCATTCAGATAAAAGTGACGTATCGGCTTCAGATCGGTGTCCAGTTCATATACCAGCGGGACACCCGTGGGGATATCGACGCTGACGATCCCGTAATCCGAAACATTATCGAGGTATTTGACTATGGCCCGAATGCTGTTGCCATGAGCCGAGATCAGGACTTTTTTACCATTCCGAAGATCCGGCAGTATTTTTTCGTTCCAGTACGGGATGACACGATTGAGCGTATCCTTTAGAGATTCAGCAGATGGCAACTCGTCATCTTTGAGATTTGCATACTGCGGATCTGATTTTAGGTGTTGGCGATCCGCTTGTACCAAGGTAGGGGGGCGAACATCATAGCTGCGCCGCCATCTTTGCACCTGCTCCAAACCGTATTTCTCTGCCGTATCCCGCTTGTTGAACCCTTGTAATGCTCCGTAGTGTCGTTCATTCAGTTGCCATGAACAGTGCGCCGGAATCCACATGAGATCCATCTCGTCGAGAACGATCCACAACGTCCTGATGGCACGTTTGAGTACCGAGGTGTAGGCAACATCAAAGGAGAGACCATGCGACTTTAGCATGACAGCTGCATGCTGTGCTTCCTGTCTGCCTTTCTCGGAGAGGTCCACATCCGTCCATCCGGTAAATCTGTTTTCCCTATTCCAAAGGCTTTCACCATGGCGCAGCAGAACCAGTTTCATCATCGCTTTTATTCTCCGGTGTGCTACTCGTGGTCACTCTTTCTCTTGTCGCTAACCTTATCTTCATGAGGGCTCGTAGTTTTCATCATTGCACGTTGCTTTGCCTTCTGAAGTTTGCGTGCATACTTGTGGGCGAAGATTTTTTTGCTGCTGCTTTCATCATTTGCCATATAACTAATAACACTTGTCAACCCTTCATCAATGGCATAATCTCCGTTTGCATCTTGAATAATGTACTCATCAAGCTTAGCCTCACAATTATATGATTTCTTATTATTTTGATTTTCTGCTATTGAAAATGCCTCGTCAATTGAGTCTCTCAATTGTGACAAATCATAATCACTTGCACAGGCAAGAAAATCCAACTTTACCCTGTTCATTTTTATATTGTAGGCATTATCTCCGCCCCAAGACTGCGCTGATACCAGTACTATTGAGATAATAATTGAATAGTAGACCGTGACGAGCTTGGCAACGTTGATCAGCATATACGGTTTGGCTGATTTCCCAGTAAACGGATTCACAATCATGATAAAAGTGGTGTGTTATCAGTTGACTTGACTGAAACTTGGTATTCGCCCCGGCGTGCAGCCACGTTACACTTGGCTCGATGATGCAGCGCATGTTGGGCCGCTGCTATATTCGCATCTTGGCCCGACCATATTTCCATCGACGGTTGCTGGATGGCGCGGGCAAATGAAAACGTCAAACCCCACGGCAGGCGCGACTTGAATCTGACATTCATGGCGTTCAAGCGGGCCGAGGCCAGTTCACCGGATTGGCCGCCCGACAAGAATGCAATTCCTGGAACGGCGGCGGGGACGGCTCGCAAGAGACATGTCACAGTGGCATCAGCAACCTCGTCAACCGTTTTCTGCTTGGGGCAGGTCAATCCCGGAAGCACCATATTGGGCTTCAGGATCAGACCCTCCAGCATCACCCGTTGAGTGTAAAGATGATTAAAAACCGTTCGCAGGACTTCCTCCGTTACCTCGCGGCATTGCTCCAGGGTATGCTCACCGTCCATGAGCACTTCCGGCTCTACGACGGGGACCAGCCCGGCTTCTTGGCACAACGCGGCATAGCGGGCCAACGCCTGTGCATTGGCCTCGACGCAACCCCGGCTGGGAATGCCGTCCCCCATGGCTATTACCGCACGCCACTTGGCAAAACGGACGCCCATGTGAGAATATTCAACCAGGCGAGCGCCCAATCCATCAAGACCTTCGGTAATTCTCTCTCCGGGATGGCCTGCCATATCCTTTGCCCCGGCGTCAACCTTGATACCCGGGATGACACCCTCATCGGTTATGGCTTTTATAAAGGGAGTCCCATCTTTTTTGTTCTGGCGGATCGTCTCGTCACAGAGGATCGCACCGCTAATGCACTTACCGAGGCCGGGCGTAGTCACAATCATCTCCCGGTAGGCGCGTCGGGCCTCCTCGGTCTGGGGAATTCCAAATGATGCAAATCGCTTGTTGCAGGTTGTATTACTTTCGTCCATGGCCAGCAATCCCTTGTAGCCGGCAACCAATGCCTTCGCGGTATCTATAAGTTTTTGCGCATTCATATGCGATTACTCCTTTTCCAGTTTCGGATTTTCGGCGGTTCTTGGTCTTGAAATTGCTCCATGTGCTATTCAGGCAATGAAACAGCCAGCAAGGACATCATCATTCTCCAGCATCGAACGAATTTCATCAACGCAGTCACGTGACGAGAGTACCGTATAGAACCCTTTCTTTATGGTCGGCGCTAACCGGGCAGCCTTGATCCATTCCGCCATGCTGAACGGATTGTTCCTGATTATTTTCCAGAAACCAGACGCTTCGAACAGGCTGCAGATGATGTCCGTTTGCCCCTCCTGCAACCTGCTGACGATGTAGGTGGCAACGCCGACCTGGAGGCCATGCAGCTGAGGACGTGCCGAGATCCGGTCGAGCGCATGCGAGATGAGATGCTCACTGCCGCTGGCGGGTCGCGATGAGTTGCAGATCTCCATCGCTATGCCGTTCAGCATCAATGAAGTCCCCAGCAGCCTAATCCCTTCCAGATCCCTAACGGGACGGGATAAAAACTGAAAGACCGTGGCATCGGACAACAGCGCCGCGAAATCATTGAACGGTTCGCCGGTGGCATGGAAAGCAAGCTTCCAGTCCCGCACCGCCGTCAGCTTGGCAGCCAGATCGCCTACCCCGGAAAGCCAGAGCTGTTCAGGGGCGGCCAGACAAACATCGGTATCGATGATCACACCGAAGGGCATAGCTGCCGGAAGAGAACGTTTGCACCCTGCAACGACAAGGCTGGCGCCTGGGCTACAGAACCCGTCATTTGAAAGTGACGTCGGCACGGCGATATTGGGAAGCCGGGCCAGGAAAGCCACATATTTGGCCACATCCAGCGCCCTTCCGCCGCCAAGGCCGATAATGGCCGAGACGTCACCGGGCAGGATTACGAAGATATCCTGCGCCTGATTGAACCCGGCTTCGGTACAGTAGAACCACTGTACAACCTGCACACCTGCGTCCGTCAGGGTTTTTTCGGCGGATTCTCGGATACCGGACGGGACGTCGCTGCTTGCGACAACAGCTACCGTGCTGAATCCGCAACGGCTACAGTAAACGCCAAGTTTTTCCAGTGCCCCGCTCTTGATCCTGACCAACCCCGGTATGGCAATAGTCGTGCGCGATGTCGTCATGCATCACCTCCGCATAAGTTGTCTGCGATATCACTCCATCTGGAGAAACGTATGAACGGCTCACTCCGGCTTTTTAGCTCGTCCGCCAGCCACCCCCGTGCAAAACGGCGCTCTGGGGGCACCAACAGCGCCGGTGGCAGGTCGGGGCGACCGTCTCCGGCAAAGGCGACATTAATGCCTCGGCCAAGGTAATGGCGGACAACGGCGGCCTTGTCGATCCCCGTTGCAGTCGCAAAGAACGGTGACTGGCCCGGCGGTTTCATGAATAGTCCGTGACCGGGGACGAAGCTGCCCGGATTGGCGTGAATGACGGCGGTAATCCCGGCCTGGAGTAGAATCCGTTCGATATAGAACGCACAACCGGCCGAGGCAATAACCAACGACCATCCGAACTGGTGCAGGCGGTCAAGCGCATCGGTCAGGCCGCTTTCAACCTGCATTTCCTCCATCAGCGCATTAAGCTCTTGCTCATTAATTCGCAGTCCGGAAAAAATCGTTGCCAGAGCAGCGAAGTGGCTCGTGAGGCCTTGCTCATAGAGTTCCCACGGTGCTGCTGCTCCAAGCGGCAAATGGGACAGGGCTACTCTGAAAAAATCGTGCTCTGTCATGGTGCCGTCGAAGTCGCTTACCAGTATTTTGCCCCGATTCTGCGTCTTGACTCCGGCTCGCATTTCGATACATCGCATGATACAGTCCTTACCCAAACATTGCATCGATGAAGAACTGCTTTACGTGCAATGTCCTATAGTGCCAAAACTCGCGCCAACTCCAGCAAATGTAAGTCCAACTGTTTTTTGTTGGCGGTGACTTCTGTAAGGGGGGTAGACGTGATCTCTCCTTTGAGAAGCCCCATCAGCACACCATACCCACCCTCTGCCAGCTGTTCCGTTGCCGCCGCTCCGAGGCGGGTACCCAACAGACGGTCAAAGGAACTTGGTGTACCTCCTCGTTGCACGTGTCCAAGCTTTGTCACCCTCAGATCGAAGCCCAAACGCTCTTTGTGTACCTGAAAATGTAGCGCCATTCCTTCAGCATTGTATCTGGCACCTTCGGCAACCACCACGATGGCATGAGCTTTGCCATTATTGTAAGCAGCGCGCAGTTCGGTGGCCACAGCCTCAGGGTCCGTCTCTTCCTCTGGAATGATAACTGTTTCGGCCCCTCCGGCAATGGCAGCCATAAGGGCCAGGTATCCGCACTCACGACCCATGACCTCGACGAGAAAGGCCCGATGGTGGGAGGAGGCTGTGACCTTCAGTCGGTCAATCGCTTCCAGGGAAATGTTCAAGGCCGTATCCACCCCAATGGAGATATCGCAACCATAAAGGTCGTTATCGATGGTCGAGGCGACGCCAACCACCGGAAAGCCCATTTGGGAGAGAGCATAAGCGCCGGTCTGTGAACCGTTGCCGCCGATAACGACCAACGCTTCAATCCCATGTCGGCGAAGCTGTGACAAGGCCTTAACCCGTCCAACAGTTGTCTTGAATTCCGGACAACGGGCAGTCCCGAGCATGGTGCCGCCTTGCTGGATAATACCGCCCACATCTCGCGCCCCTAAGGGCACGATCTCTCCGGAAATCAAGCCGGCGTACCCATGTCTGATGCCGAAAACATCCCAACCTTTGGCAAGCCCGGTCCGCACGACAGCACGGATAGCGGCATTCATGCCAGGTGCGTCACCTCCGCTGGTTAATAGGGCAATATGTTTCATGCGTTACCCCTGAGAAGTTTTTGTGCCATCAATAAATTCTCCTTTTACCCAACCTGGAGTACTTATACTTTCTCATTCCAGATCGCGTTTCGTTTATCGGCGGGATCAAGCTTTATGAGTTCCTTCGGATCCACATGCCAAAAAGACTTGTCTATAGCCCCTTCCACATATTCCTGCTTCTGGTCATGGGCAAACGGACACCACCAGTTTTCCACAATCATAACCAGATATGTGGCGTATCTGAAGAGTGCGACACTCAAAGGACAATAATGTTTGCAGTTCAGGATCCAGAATATCCGGTAATGTGCAGGATGATACCAAGGAATGTTTATGGTCGGTTGCCTGTCATTTCCATAACGATGGGAAACCCAGGCAGGTACAAAATCCCAGTAGGATTTGATGTTCATACCGCCGATATATTTCAGATGAGTTTTAATAAGAAAAACTCCTATCACGACGAACGGCACCGTCGTAATCATTGGTACATAGATGAGCGGTAGTCCTCCCATCTAAAGTCACTTCTCTTCTGACGCTATACCAGCAACTACCGTGCCGGAGATGGTTCCAGGAAACGGGGGTGTGTAACGGTTTAATTGTGTGGGAATAAACAGAAAAAACGTTGAGAGGGATAAAGAAGGCTTCTGCGTAACCCGCCAGGTTTAACATAACTACCATATATGACGGACACGTGTGAAACAATGAGACACATCTTAAACGTGGGTAGGTTAGGACTCCGTCACTGCAGCAAGGTCATCGGAGCAAGCGGTTTAGCAGCAAGAATGCCGGCTGCCAATCGAGCGGCTATGGCTCACCGGAAGGCGGCAAGCACACTATTAGAGAGAGCGGCTACCAGATTGAGATAATCTGTCTGGCGCCGCTCTTTCTATTCTTATAAGCATTCAATTGGTCATTTATTTTTAGGCTTGGGTTGCGCCGGCTCTGGTGCTACGGCAGGAAGATTAAAGCAAACTACATTGTAATCTGTAGTAAAAAGTAAGGCACCATTATGGCTAAATGTTGTGTGTACCTGAAAATGATCGGCAATGGCATAATCGGATTTTCCATTACAATACACTCCTGAAACATCAAAAGCCGACGATGCCACCCGGTGATATTCAGCCTTATATTCATTAGCAGGTGATTGATCAGGTGATTTGTCACGTACGCCGGTGTAAAATGCATCATGGTACACAGCGGACTTAACTAAATTTGCTTTAGGATAAAGCTCTCTAAAGCTACCTGTAGTAACAAATTTAGTCTCAACGGCACCTGCTCCAATCGGCGCAAGCAGCACTACGCACAGCCCTAACATCCAGATAACCTTAATCATAAATACCCCCTTTTATAGAAAATATGGTTACATCCCTCTATCCAGCTACTCTAAGTAAAGCAACTTGTCATCCAAGAACTGCTAATAAATAATAAAGATATTTTTAGTTAATATAATAGGTAGTTAAGATGATTTATCACGTCATAATATTGTGTGGAATATTCTGTTGGGCCTCAGAATTTGACGGAACCGCAACATATTGCGAATACTTTGAAAGGACGGGCTATGAATGACAACCACCCGAAAATGTAAAATTAGCCAATCCAAACTAACAGTAAAAAATTGATATTCAGGCATCAGACTCGATCACATGATCCCTGGTGAAGTGTATGTTGGATATTATGGCAGAGATAGAGTCAATTCGATCTGCCGCATAACCTGTATCCGTCATATATGACAATTTTGTCAAACATGGCGGATATTATTTACGACTTTACCCTCTCCTTGGCACAGCTCGCACTATTTTCTCTTTGTAATCAGCATCTTAAAATGCCTGCTTTCACATATATTCTCTGGCGCACTATTTGCTCCATTGAATGTTATTGAAATCAGGAGGTTCCTCATGGAAACCATCAAAAGTATTCTTGTCATCAGCAGGATGAACCCGTACAGCCGCAAAGCCATTTATTGTGGCATTTCCCTTGCTCGTAAGTTCGATGCGAAACTGCACGTTTTGCATCTTGAGTCAAACCCCGTCGAGATGATGGCTGTGAATGTACCGGGGCTGTTTCCCGAGGTGGTTTACACGAATTACAGGGACAGTCAGCAGGAAGCAAAAGAGCAGCTGGATAAAATTATCAAACATGAGAAACGAGCCGGGTTCCCACTAAAAGAATTTATCAGTGATCGTGACACGCTCGAAGAGATTGAAAAGTTAGTTCGTGAAGAGAATATAGACCTGATCATTATGAATTCGCATGAAGAGGGACGTTTTGAACATGCACTTTTTGGAGGAGAGAACGATGCCATAATCCGCAGGATGCCTTGTTCGATTATGCTTGTGAAAAACGAACCTGAGCCGGTGAAATGGTAGAATTGTTCGGTCATCTGCTGAAAGTTTCGAGGAGTTGAATCAAAGGACCAAGCAATAAAGTTGATTAAATATCAGCAAACTAAGGAACTATTATGATGAATCAAACCGACGGGTGGATGGGCGGTGGGATGGGTGGATTTGCGAGTGGCGGGATGTGGCTTTGGACGGTGATCGGCGTACTTGTGGTGGTCCTACTGGTTGTATTGATTAACAAGGTTTCCGGGAAATAATTGGTTGAGACGACTCACCTTTTATGTGAACTGTTTACAATGAAAGTAAATCTGCTCTGATAATGGATCCATGAGATCAAACATGAAAAAAAGTGGCAGTCATTTGAATCTCGGCACGATGGTTTCTGTGCGTGGCAGTGTTGTTGATATTCGCTTTGATGATAATTTGCCACCCATCAACTCGTTGCTGCACGCTAATAATAGTGAAATTGCCATTGAGGTGTTAGCACAACTGGATGCACATCGCGTACGTGGTATCGCGCTGACCCCCACTCAGGGACTTGCCCGAGGTATGGCCGTGGAAGACACCGGCGGTCCGTTGAAGGCGCCAGTCGGCAAAGGAATACTCTCGCGAATGTTCGATGTTTTCGGAGCCGCTATCGACCGTAAAGCGGCACCGACAGATATAGAGTGGCGAACAGTACATAGCTCCCCGCCGCCATTGGCGCGGCGTTCTACAAAGTCCGAACTCTTCGAAACCGGCATCAAGGTCATAGATGTGCTCATGCCTCTGGAACGCGGTGGCAAGGCAGGCTTGTTTGGCGGAGCAGGCGTTGGCAAGACGGTACTGCTGACCGAGATGATTCACAATATGGTTGGGCAACACGAAGGAGTGAGTATTTTTTGCGGTATCGGCGAACGCTGCCGCGAAGGAGAAGAGCTCTACCGCGACATGAAGGCTGCTGGGGTGCTGAAGAATATGGTGATGGTCTTTGGACAAATGAACGAACCCCCCGGAGCCCGTTTTCGCGTCGGCCATGCGGCGCTGACGATGGCGGAGTATTTTCGCGACGACGAACATCGTGATGTGCTGCTCTTGGTCGATAATATTTTCCGTTTCATTCAGGCAGGCATGGAGGTCTCCGGCTTAATGGGGTTGATGCCGGCACGCCTCGGCTATCAGCCTACCATGGGCACCGAATTATCGCGGCTCGAAGAACGCATAGCTAATACTGATAGTGGCGCAATTACCTCAATCCAGGCTGTGTACGTTCCGGCTGACGATTTTACCGATCCAGCAGCAGTACATACATTCTCACATCTTTCCGCTTCCATCGTATTGTCGCGTAAACGAGCAAGTGAGGGGCTTTACCCGGCCATCGACCCGTTGCAGTCCAATTCTAAGATGGCCACTCCGGGGGTTGTAGGTGAACGGCATTATGCCCTCGCGCAGGAGATTAGGCGAACGCTCGCGCAATATGCAGAACTAAGGGACATTATTGCCATGCTCGGTCTTGAACAGCTTTCTTCGGAGGACCGTAACGTGGTCGCACGCGCCCGTCGTTTGGAACGTTTTCTCACTCAGCCATTTTTCACTACCGAGCAGTTCACTGGACTCAAGGGCAAACTTGTTACACTTGCAGATGCACTGGATGGCTGTGAGCGCATCCTTAAAGATGAATTCAAAGAATATCCGGAGAGTGCGCTCTACATGATCGGGGCGATTGGCGAAGCGAAAAAGCAACAGGAGGCCAAACATGCAGCAGCCGACACTCATGAATCTTAAAATTCTTCTACCGTTCCGGATCCTCGCCGAGAAAACTGGTGTTTTAAGTATCGTTGCAGAGAGCAGTGAAGGGTCGTTCGGCCTGCTGCCGCACAGAAGGGACTGCGTTGCTGCACTTATCCCTGGGATTCTGACTTACGAAGATGAGGAGAACGGTGAGGTGTTCATGGCTGTTGATGAGGGGATACTGGTCAAGACCGGCCGGGACGTGCTCATCTCCGTGCGCAACGCCGTTGCCGGAACCGATCTTGAGCAACTTCGCGATACGGTTGAGCATGAATTTCTGAATCAGGACGAACTTGAGCAAAATGTTCGCTCGGTAATGACGAAATTGGAAAGTGGATTTCTGCGACGTTTTGCGAACTTTCACCATGAATGACGAACCGGCCAAAATATCATTGAAAAACGAACCGACACTCGCCAATCAGGTTGGGGCTAAGGCGTTACGCAAACTCAAGGCTCGGCGTAACTCAACGCAGGTGGTCTGGTTTGGACTTGGCATGATGGGCCTTATCGGCTGGTCGGTGGTCGTTCCGACGTTGCTCGGTGCTGCTCTTGGCATCTGGATCGATAAACAACATCCTGGAACGCATTCCTGGACTCTGGCGCTGTTGATGGCAGGACTTGCAATAGGTTGCTTCAATGCATGGCATTGGATTGATAAGGAAGATAAAGCCATGCGTGAGGGGGATGACGATGAATGAAAGTTTGACGTTGTTGTTTGCGTTGTTGGCTGGTGACTTGCTTGGAATATTATTTTTCGGTGGCCTCTGGTGGACTGTGCGCAAGGGTGTCTCTGCCAAGCGGCCGGCGCTTTGGTTCGTAGGTAGCCTGATACTGCGAACGGTTATTGTTTTAGCCGGTTTTTATTTTGTCTCTAACAGCCATTTGGAACGCCTTTTGGCATGTCTTCTTGGCTTTTTTATCGCACGGTTCATTGTAATGCGACTCACCCGGACAGAAGAAAATACGACATGCCTGATACAGAAGAACCGCCATGCGACTTAGTCCGGACGAGATGATCTTCTGGCAACATGGGTTTCTCAAACTCAACGCCACCATTCTGTTCACGTGGGGAGTGATGCTCTTGCTGACTGTCGGTTCAAAACTGATTACGCGTAAACTCTCGACCGATTTGAAACGATCTCGCTGGCAGAATTTTCTGGAAATCATTGTCACCGCGATTGAGAAACAGATAGGAGAAGTCGGTCTCAGTCATCCGGAAAACTATATCGGCTTTTTAGGCACACTGTTTCTGTTCGTCGCTATGACCAGCCTCTGCACCATAATTCCTGGCTTTGAGCCGCCGACCGGCTCGCTTTCGACCACAGTGGCACTTGCACTCTGCGTGTTTGTGGCCGTACCGCTCTTTGGCATCGAGAGCCAGGGGGTTGCCGGTTACCTCAAGTCTTATTTGGAGCCGACAGTTGTCATGCTACCATTTAATGTCATCAGCGAAATATCCAGAACGCTTGCCCTGGCCGTCCGCCTGTTCGGCAACATGATGAGCGGGGCTATGATTATCGGAATTCTGCTCAGCATCACTCCCTTCATCTTTCCGATAGTCATGACAGTGCTGGGCCTGCTCACTGGCATGGTGCAGGCATATATCTTCAGCATTCTGGCAGCGGTCTATATCGCTGCCGCAACGCGGGCACGTAAAAACAAAGTTCAAACAGCCGTATAAATTTTGACAATAAAAGGAGATATTATGGATAGCATGACTATTATCGCAGTGGCGTCAATCGTCATCGCTGGCATCACCACCAGTTTCGGCTGTATGGGGCCGGCGCTTGCGGAAGGGAGATCAATCGCTACAGCACTCAGTTCGCTGGCCTCACAGCCTGACGCCAGCCCCACAATCACCAGGACGCTGTTTGTGGGGCTGGCAATGATAGAATCAACGGCCATTTACTGTTTTGTAGTCTCGATGATTCTCATCTTTGCCAATCCGTTCTGGAACCACGTTATTGGTCAAGCTACTGGAAAGTGACGTATGCTAATCGATTGGTTCACAGTCGTAGCACAGGCGCTGAACTTTCTCATCCTGGTCTGGTTGATGAAGCACTTCCTTTATAAACCTGTCATTCTCGCCATTGATGAACGGGAGAAGCGTATCGCCTTGGCCCTTGCGGATGCAAAAGCGAAAAAAGCCGATGCCAAAAGGGAACGGGACGAGTTCCAACACAAGAATGAGGAGTTCGACCGACAGCGTGCTTCTCTCTTGAAATCGGCTACGGACGATGCGCAGGCCGAGCGAAGCCGTCTTTTGGACGAAGCACGACTGGCGGCCGATGCCTTGAGTGTTGCGAGACAAAACTCGCTGAAAAGTGAAGCCCATAACCTGAATCACGAAATCAGACTCCGGACAGAGCAAGAAGTATTTGCCATTACACGAAAAACATTGGCAGATCTTGCAGGAACGAGTTTGGAAGAGAGTATGGTGGATATTTTTATTAAACGCATGCGTGCTTTGGCCGGAGAGGAAAAGGAGCAGCTTATTTCGGCACTCAAGGGCTCGCCAGATCCAGTGATTGTTCGTACCACATTTGAACTACCACCTGTGCTGTCTGCCTCAATAAAAAGTACGATCAAAGAAACACTTGGCAGGGAGACACAAGTCCAGTTCGAAACTTCGACGAAACTGATCAGCGGCATTGAACTTACCATGAATGGACATAAGGTGGCATGGAACATTGCGGATTATTTGACTTCGATGGAAAAGGGCATCGAGGAACTTTTAAAAGAAATAGACAAGCCTGAAGCCAAAGCTAAGGCAAAACAAAAGGCAAAACCAAAGCAAAGCGGGCGTTGTCAAGCAAGTTGTCACTTCGCCTTTTAAAATAGTCATGCAGTAACCGGTTTCTTTATTCGGTGATGGTTTAGTGATACTTTTTTGATATGTTGCCAGTTTCTGGTATTTCCTGACCATCGTCCCGGTCTTTG
>CAIYDX010000014.1 GCA_903925005.1 uncultured Geobacteraceae bacterium | reverse complement strand
TGAGACCCATAGTCGATTTCATATTTGCATCCGCGGCGGCTGTGCCGGTTGTTGCTGTCACGCTGTTTATCATGCCCATCTACTTCACCCCTCTTTCAATAATGGATATCGAGCATCGTATGCTCTCTGTTGTTCTGTTTCGCCTCAGTCGGAATTGGACTTTCAGGCCGCTTGATCTAAGTTTAAGTCAGCTTCCCCGGAACATATAATTTCAGGGTGTACTTGCTGTCGTTTCTGCTTTCTCAGTTCTCTGGCTGCTTCAAGTTTTCTATCACGCTCTTTGAATATTTCCTGATCTCTGCCGCTCAACCTGTCGGCTGGTGCGATGAAGCCAATAGCGCTGTGCAGCCTGACGGTGTTGTAGTGTTCAATGTACTTTTCTACTATCCGCCGAGCGTCGTCAAGGGAAAGTGGAGTCCCTGGACGGATACATTCTGTCTTGATGGTCTTGTGAAATCGCTCCAATTTCCCGTTTGACTGCGGGTAGAAGGGCGAAGTTAGTACATGGGTCATGCCTGAGATCCGGATAAATTCCTTGAAATCTTTGGCGATGAACTGCGGCCCATTGTCGGAAATAATTCGTGGACGCGCAGCTGGGTACTTTTCCTTGGCTCGTTGAAGGATCACTTCAATATCAGGCTCAGTCATCTGCTCCCTGATTTCCCAATGGATGATTGAACGGCTGCAACCATCGAGAAAACTGCACAGGTAGTAGAAGGTGCCACGGATGTTGAGGTAAGAAACGTCTACGTGCCAGTGATCATGAGGCAGCAGAGGTTGGACGAATCCGGTTCCCTTTAACGATGGTTTCTTGTTCCACTTTTGGAGCATGCCTGCTTTTGAAAGAACGCGCCACGTGCTGGACGGACTGACGGCAACTATATCCTGATCTAACATCATGAAGGTCAGCCGCCGGTATCCCTCAAGTGGGTTATCTATGGCAAACTTGATGATGGCTTCCCGTTCCCAGAAGGCGAGCCAGAAATCACGAGGGATCGGGGCATTATGTTCGTTCACTTTGCCGTACCGCTCAATCCAGGTGTAAAATTTGCTCTTTGCTACTGAAAGCCAGGATATGAAGCGTTTCAACGGAATTTCAGTTTTTTCGCTCCAAGCCTTGGTGTAATCAACGACAGCATCACGGGTATCATGGGGAACCCAGCTGCCTGTTAAAGCTCCCCAAGCTCTTTTTTTAGCTTGATGTGCTCCTCCATCAACTCGGAGAGCACTTCATGCTTTCGGATCAATTTAGCTTCGAGCTGCTGGATTTTGACTTCCTCAACACGCTTTTGAGGCTTGTCTTCGCGGGTAAATGCTGCGGCTCCGTTCTCAAAAAACTGCTTCTGCCAGATATAGAAGATCTTCGGCTGAAGCTGAAACTCGTCACACAGATCGGATACCGCAGTATGCTCGACCAGATGCCGCCGTAAAATGGAAACCTTCTCTTCTGGGGTGTAATTGTGGCGTTTCTTTCGCATGGACTTTCCTCCGTTCGGGATGGTTTATCACAAACGGACCAAAAGTCCAATTCACGCTGAGCCTATACAGTTCTGATATTCACCTGAGCACTCTTGTTAGAGACAAACAGCACTTTGATAAATACGCAAAACATATGATAGACAGTGTACATAAAAATTATGGAGGCAATATGGATTTAATGCAATTTTTTCAGATATTTGAAAATTTGAGTGCAGTGGAACGAAAAGCATACATTTAGTGCCGATCGCCGAATCTTAACATTCAGTAAAACGCCCGCCGTTAAAACCTTGTGTACCTGGCTTAACGGCGGGTTTTGTTTTCAGCTTATGGTTGGCCCGACGACTAGTGGTAACGCCGACCGACCAATATATTATGCAAGTAGGCTTAAAACGTTTGTTGCAGTACTAGCGTCTGCTTGAGTAGTTGATGCATTACCGCTAACGCTAGACAATACATTCAGAGGTGCTTGAGTGGTCCCGGCTTGTTGGGCTTGGGGAGTTCCCGAAGCCTTCTTGTGGTGATGGCCATGACCACCCCCTTTTTTTACCTGCTGACCAGTGGTGCTCTGGTCAGTCTGCTGTAAAGGTTGGTACGATGGTGTTGCCGTACTGCTGATGGCTGAAACTGACATGGTGATTCTCCTTTAGATTTAGTGTGTAACGCCAACGGAATGTGTAACAAAGGATCATATTTATCTCTCGTGAACGTACCACCACCTTTCTATTGATAAGTTGAAATATTGCCTCTGTGCTAGCAGTAATGACACGCTTCGCTCCATATTTTTGACATTTTGTCAAAGTCATGACTAATTGCATGCAATAGTGACATAAAATCACTCCACTGTAGGCAATATTCTGTTTGTGCTGCAAAATATGCAAAAGAACTTCCCGTTAGGTTTCCAAAATTCAAATAGGCATAAAATCCATAATTAATCCATAATTGCACTGTAATTTCCGGTTATCCCCTTTTTCTTACTTGGTGTACGAACGTACACCAGTTGGGCACAATAAAAACGCTTTTTACGTGAGAGTTGGCGGCGTAAAACCGAGGGCCAATATAAACTATTACCTAATTTGCGACACAAAGCTGTTTGTTGAAGTTGTCCCCACAGGCTTGATCGGAGGGGACCACCCGTGTCACCGGGTGAATCTAGGGGTCTGAATAAAGAGCGATCCTGACAATGTAACGAAGCACCGATAGGTGCGGGGTATCAACTCGTGAGAG
>CAIYDX010000013.1 GCA_903925005.1 uncultured Geobacteraceae bacterium | reverse complement strand
GTTAAATGAAACCGGCTGTCCAGGGTGTCTGGAAAGCCGGTTGCTGTGGATCAAATAGCTGTTGTTTTTGGCATTACTACTCTCTTACAAATATATCCTGATCTGATTCATGTACCATACCCATTATATGGGCATACTCCGATTCGATCAAAGCATAATGCCCTTGAGTCTCTTTTACAACTCGTTCGAAGACTGACCGCACCGCTGGGTCAACCACTCCTTGAGCGAGTTGCGAGTATTGACCAATACAACCCTTTTCTTCAGCCAGAGCAAGTTCAAGAGCTTTTTGTTCAACCATGTCTTCGTTGATAGCTTTTTCAAGTTTCATATAGGCAGGATGTTTTGTATCTGCAGGTGAGTTGATATATGAATTCAGATCACCAAATTCGGAGCCTTTGTAGTGGTCGAAAAAAGCTTTCAGGTGCCCGACTTCTTCATTGGCCAGCATATCAAGAACCTTTTTGGCTCTCTCATTCTTGGCGACAGAAGCGGCCCTTCGGTAAAAATCCATGCTATCTTTTTCAGCTTTAATTGCCAAACTGATAGCCTCCTGCAGTGAATATTCTCTTCCCATGTGAACCCTCCAAAATTTGATGTATGTTTACAGTATATCCATCATATGTGTAAGGTCAATATTTATCTGAATGTCACCGTAGTTTGTTTTTTTGCATTAGCAAATACAAAATATACTTGACAACAAGAACAGGAGGACGTACATTCTCATTAGAAAAGAAGGACAGTTTTTCATTAAGTGCAGAGGTCGAATCTAAACAGCATGAAAACTATCTACGTACTCTCTGATTCAACCGGCGAAACAGCAGAGCGCGTAATTCGTGCTGCTCTTTCGCAGTTTTACGAGGACGATGTACGTGTTCACCGCCTTTTTAAAGTCAGTTCCCAGTCGGATGTACAGCAGGCATTGTCTGTTGCGGTTCTCACCCCCGGTCTTGTTGTTTATACTCTGGTAGATCCGCTTTTGTCGGAGGCTGTTGAACGTGTAGCTGAAGAGTGCGGGCTTATTACCGTGGACTTGCTCAGTCCGCTTATCTATAGCCTGTCCCGTTATCTGGGAGCTCCTTCGCGTGAAAAGCCCGGTTTACTCCACCGTATTGACACTGAATACTATCGCCGGATTGAGGCGGTTAATTTTACAGTCAAGCATGATGATGGCCAGGAAACCAGATATCTGTATAAGGCTGATCTTGTTCTGGTTGGCGTGTCGCGCTCGTCAAAGACGCCGCTTTCCATGTATCTGGCCCATAAGGGGTACAAGGTTGCAAACGTGCCGATAGTATCCGGCATTGCTCCTCCAGAGGAGCTGTTTGAAATCGATCAGACAAAGATTGTCGGTCTGTTGATCGATCCGAAGCGACTCGTTGAAATTCGTACTTCTCGGTTGATAAATATGCGGCAAAGCCCGCGTGGCAGTTATAATGATTACGAACTGGTTGAAGATGAAATATCCGCGTGCAGACAAATGTACAGGAAACATCCCGAATGGTTTATTATTAACATTACTAACAAGTCGGTTGAGGAAGCAGCATCCGAAATTATGAGACGTATGGAGATGAGTGCCGAGGCTGAATATTAGCGATTCTGTTTAATACCATCAATAAAGGAGATCAAGATGAAGATTCTTATTGTAGAAGATGAAAAAAAAGTAGCCAGTTTTATTAAACGTGGACTTGAAGAAGACAATTATCAGGTTACACTCAGTTACGACGGTGCCGATGGCCTTAAACGCGCGGGCAGCGGCGAATTCGATCTGATTATTCTTGATTGCATGCTGCCAAAGAAAGATGGTTTGACCGTTCTGCATGAACTACGTGAGGCGGGCCATCTCGTTCCAGTCCTTATGTTGACGGCAAAGGCCGAAACGGCTGATGTTGTTACCGGTCTCGATGCCGGCGCGGATGATTATCTTGCCAAACCGTTTGCGTTTGCCGAGTTGCAGGCAAGGGTAAGGGCTCTGATCAGACGCAGTGAACAGGATCGCGGTGCGGAAATCCGTTTTGCCGACTTGCGGCTTGATCCGGTTAACCACAAAGTTTGGAGAGGTCAGACCGAGATTGTTCTTACGGCAAAGGAATATAACCTTTTATCATATATGGTGCGAAACGCCGGAACCGTTCTTTCGCGTGCGAATATTGCCGACAACTGTTGGGAATATCCATTTGAAACATTTACAAACATAATTGACGTTTACATTAACTATCTACGGAAGAAGGTTGACGGTAAATTCCCAACCAAACTCATTCATACCGTTCGTGGTCAGGGATATATTCTGTCGGAGGGGTAGCTGGAGGGTTGATTTTTCCGGTTGGATTGTTTATTTTACTTACTGGGACAGTCAGGGGCGGTGTCGTGACTTAAGCGATTCCGCCCCTATCAGTTAAACAATCATTAAATACCGCTGGGAGGTCAGTCTATGTTTTTGTTACGTTTCTTAACTGTTCGTATTTTGGTGCTCGGGTTAGTTGCCGCATTATCTCTACCAACTTTTTCTACCGCTAAAACAGTCAGTCCGGATTTTGTTGCCCTTGCAAAGAAGTTGAATCCGACTGTTGTAAATATCCGTACAGCGAAAAATATAAAACCCAAACAACGCCTCCGCCGCCCACAACAGCAGAATCCGCTTGGCAACAATTTCTTTGACGATTTTTTCAACCGTTTTCTGGATGAGATGCCGCAACAGCGACCGCGTCGAGAGCAGAACCTGGGTTCCGGCTTCATTATCAGTTCTGATGGTTATATTCTGACTAACAACCATGTAGTCAACGGGGCTGATGAGGTTATGGTCAAATTGTCCGACGGCAGGGAAGTCAAAGGCGAGATAAAAGGAACTGACGAAAAAGTTGACCTTGCTCTAATCAAGATCAACGAAAAGGACCAGCTTCCTTTCGCCGAATTAGGTGACAGTGACAAGCTTGAGGTTGGGGAATGGGTGATGGCCATAGGTAACCCGTTCGGGCTTTCTCACACCGTTACGGCCGGCATTATCAGCGCGAAGGGGCGGGTTATCGGAAGCGGTCCCTACGATGATTTTATCCAGACGGACGCCGCAATTAATCCCGGAAATTCCGGTGGGCCGCTGTTTAACTCGGAAGGTAGAGTTATTGGCATTAATACCGCGATAATTGCCGGCGGCGGCGGGGGGATCGGATTTGCCATACCTATAACAATGGCCAAAACTATAATCAGCCAGTTACGAGAATCCGGCAAAGTTACCAGAGGATATCTTGGCGTTCGTTTTCAGCCGCTTACAGCAGATCTGGCAAAATCATTCGGTCTAGACTCCGATAAAGGGGCATTGGTAGCAACAGTTGAAAAAGATTCTCCCGCTGAAAAGGCTGGTCTCCAAGCAGGGGACGTGATTCTGGAATATGACGGCAAACAGATTAATGAGGGGGGTGAGCTGCCTCGCTACGTTGCCGTGACTCCCGTTGATAAGAAAGTCAAACTTGTAATCTTCCGCAATGGCGCTAAACAGGATATTCCGCTTGTCGTCGGTAAGTTAAAGGACAAGGATGGCGATACGGTTCAAGATAACGGTAAAGATAACGATAAAATAGGGGTTACCGTCGAAGAGATAAGGAAAGACATTGCTGACCGGTTAGGCCTTCGTGACAGCAAAGGTTTGGTTATCACGGAGATTAAATCGGGTTCCTCGGCAGAGGATCTAGGCATTGCGGTAGGTTCTATTGTAATTGAAATCAATGGTCATCACCCTGAAACGGTAAAAGCGTACAACGATATTGTTGCCAAGCTTAAAAAAGGGGATGTTGTGCGGCTGCTGCTGCGACGACCTGATGGCTCTACACATTACGTTGCTTTGAAAGTTGAGTAGGTTAGCGAGGCGGGTTTACAACCCGCCTCAGTTTTTGGAGAGTATTTATGTCCGGCTATCGGGCGAGAAAGCAAAGGAACCATAATAATGGGCGTATATGCCAATACAGTAAGTATTACCCAGTTTGCCGTAACGGGCGAACTGCCGACAGCAGATCAGTTTCAGTGGTTCTCTAAAAAGCTGGCTGACCGTGGATTCCAATCAATCGAAAATTCCACCGAAGAGCTTGCTGAAGGATGGACGCTGGTAGACAAGCCGGACGACGCTTCATTTGAAATGCCTTCCGACTTCTGGCGCGATAATTATATCGTGTTTTCACTTCGCAGAGATCAGCGAAAAATTCCGGCTGCCATTCTTAAATCACACACCGGGCGTGAAGAGGGGGCCTTTTTGGCCCAAAATCCCAATCTGCGGCGGACTCCAAAGCATAAGCGCGAAGAGATCAAGGAACAGGTTCAGTTGCGTCTTCTGGTCAAATGCCTTCCGGTACCTTCCACGGTCGATATTGTGTGGGATCAAAAGAGTGGAATTCTTACTCTCTACACTCTGGGGACTAAAGTAATTGAACGTTTTGAAGACCTGTTCCGCAAAACTTTCGAAGGATTCAGCCCAATAATTGTACATCCGTTAGCTCGGGCTCGAAAGCTGCTTGACGGTCAGATGCTCGATTCATTGGAAGCTGCCAACCAGGCCGGCTCTGACGCTATTGTTGCTCTGATTCGTGATAATCAGTGGCTGGGATGGGATTTCATGTTGTGGCTGCTGCAGCGTGGAGTCAACGGAGAGGGTGAGTTTTCCGTATGTACTCCTGGACATGTTACTAAAGGTGAAAAGTTTTCCGCCTGGATTGACGATCGCATCCAGTTTCAAGGTGGTGGCGAAGAGGGTGGAATTCAAAAGGTAACGGTTTCTGGGTCTCAAGACAGCTATCTGGAGGCCATATCGGCCCTCAAAGGGGGTAAACGGATAACCAGCGCAACAATCTGCATGGAAAAGGACGAGAATCCTTGGAAGTTGACACTTAAAGGTGATACGTTTGGTTTTGCGTCTTTCAAATGTCCTCAGGTGCGAGTTGAAAAGGATGCCACCGTCGATCAGATGAGTGAACGGGAAGCGGTTTTTTATGAGCGGATGTTCTTGATGGACCAGGGGTTGCAGCTGTTTGACAGCCTGTTTACAGCGTTTCTTAACGAACGATTGACTGATGCATGGAATGGGCGCTTGCAGGCGATTCAAGCCTGGATTAACGGGGAGTAGTAAGATGAAATTTATCGATGAAGTAACATTATTTGCAACTTCTGGTCATGGTGGCGCCGGTTGTGTCGCATTCCGACACGAAAAGTTTATTGAATTCGGCGGACCGAGCGGCGGCGACGGCGGCAAGGGGGGCGATGTCATCTTTGAAGCAACTTCAGGGCATTCAACTCTATTGGAGTTACGCCATAGACCTCATCAGAAGGCAGAGCATGGCCATAACGGCATGGGCAAAAACCGTCATGGCGCCGGTGGCAAGGATCTGGTGATCAAGGTGCCGGTTGGAACAACTATCAAGGATGCTGAAACCGATGATCTCCTTGCGGATCTGACTGAGAACGGTCAGCGTGTGGTACTGCTTAAAGGGGGGAGGGGCGGGCAGGGGAATGCCAGGTTTGCGTCCGCAACCAATAAGGCGCCAAAATTTGCCCAGCCTGGAGAAGAACATGAAGAGCGTAAGCTGCGTCTGGAATTAAAGCTTATGGCTGATGTCGGGCTTCTTGGCTTGCCAAATGCCGGCAAATCATCCCTTATAAGTAAAATATCGGCGGCACGCCCCAAGGTTGCCGATTACCCATTTACTACGATTGTTCCGTCGCTGGGTGTTGTACCGTATAAAGATTATCGCTCTTTTGTGATGGCGGATATTCCCGGCATTATCGAGGGGGCCCATGATGGTGCTGGACTGGGACATCGCTTTCTCAAACATCTGGAACGTTCCGGCATTTTGCTGCACCTGGTTGACATTTCCTGGATGCCGGAACGTGATCCGTTGGCTGAATATGAGTCCATCAATCAAGAGCTGGCGCTTTTTAGCCCAGAATTGGCTGCAAAGGAACAGATAGTTGTGATTACCAAGATTGACCTTCCGCAAACGAGAGAGGAACTGCCAGCGATAAGAGCCTGGTTCGAAGGGAAGGGTGTGGCACTGTTTCCGATTTCCTCCGCAACCGGCGAAGGAATTGATCTATTGCTGGATGAGATTGCGCGACGTTTGTGGGGTAAGCAGGAAGAGGTGTGGTGATGCGGAAGGAACTACTCAAAGCGGTTAAACGGGTTGTGATAAAGATAGGGAGCCGTGTTCTGACTGATGCGGACGGCACCCTGGACATGACCGTTATCGGCAGAATCTGCGAAGAAATAGCTTTCCTGCGTCAGCAGGGACTGGAAGTTATTGTTGTGTCCTCCGGCGCCATAGCGGCGGGGAGGAGCGAACTTGGTTTGATGGAGAAGCCGCGTACTATTCCGCACAAACAGGCTGCGGCAGCAGTTGGTCAGACCCGACTGATGCTGGCATACGAAAGGTCTTTGGCACCCAACAATCTTAAAGTCGCCCAGGTTTTATTAACCAGTGAAGATTTGGGAAGCCGGCAGCGTTTTCTTAATGCACGGGCGACACTGGACGCCCTGCTCGGTTTTGGAATAATCCCGATAATCAACGAAAACGATACTGTTGTTGTTGACGAGATCAAGTTTGGCGATAACGACAACCTTTCCGCTCTGGTCACTAATGTTGCCGAAGCGCATCTGCTGCTGATCCTGACCGATATTGAAGGGTTCTACAGCGCTGATCCTCACACTCATCCGGAAGCAACATTGATCCCCCTGATTAAGGGAATTACCCGCGATGTTGAGCGCGCCGCCGGTGGTTCCGGATCAACTGTCGGTACTGGCGGCATGGCAACCAAGGTTGCTGCAGCCAAGAAAGCCGGTAAAAATGGTGTTGCGACGATAATGGTATCCGGAAAGCGGAGTGGAATAATTGCTGCCGCTCTACAGGGAGAGGATGTCGGTACGCTGTTTCTTCCCTCCGATACCGGCATGAATCGCCGCAAGCATTGGATCGCATATACTCTAAGGCCTTCCGGAAGAATATTTGTGGACGAAGGTGCGCGAAGTGCGCTTCTTAAAAAAGGTAAGAGTCTGCTGCCGTCAGGTGTTGTTCGAGTGGAAGGGCGATTCGAGCGGGGAGCGTGTGTAAGACTTTGCGGTTTGGATGACGTTGAATTTGCGCGTGGGTTGTCTGATTACTCCAGTAGTGAATCAGCCCTTCTGGTTGGCTGCAAGAGTGCAGAGATTGAACGGATTCTTGGGTATCATTACGGCGATGTGATTATTCATCGGGACAATCTGGTTCTGCTCTAGAAATGCCACGGCCTCAGAGAAGTACTTTCTCTGAGGCCGTTTAGTAAAAAAATCCTGCTTATCAGTTCGCCGGTATTACTACGGATGTACTCGCAGTAAAAATGTCTCTTCTTTGCAGGCTGCCGTTAACCACCTCTACACGTCCTTGCAGCTTTTGGCCAACGGCACTGTTCTCGCGGATCTTTACATCCATGTTGATTTCCACAAGTTTCCCCGTCTCAACCTGATCAACCTTGAAAAGAAGCGAACCGTCAGGATCCTGCTGGAATGCATCCGGAGTTCCATTAAACTCAACCTCGGATGGCAGCTGAAGTTTAACGGTCAGATTCCTGGCGGGCAATGAGCCGGCGTTGAGAATGGTTACCCGATAGCGAAGCTTTTCGCCTGGAGTTACTTTCTGCTTAGCAAGTTTTGCAACTGCACGTACGAGTGGAGCAGAGCTGGTAATAATGGCTTCTTTCTGGAAACCGATGTCGGCGAACTTAGCCGATACGGCTTTAATCATTATCGTGGAACGATGGCCATCGACCAGTTCAGACGGCATTTTGAACTGGACGGTGCCCTTGAATGTTTCACCTGCGGCAAGCAATAGCCTGGTTACTTTCAGATCAGGATTGTCGCCTCTGGCCAGGACTGCGTTGTATTCTTTGGCCGCGGTAACGGACAGTAAAAACTCCTCGCTGTTTTTTCCACTGTTGGAAATTTCAATAGGCAGACTACCGCTGCCGCCAACCGGAACCGCATCGGTACTTTCACGCAGTGTGATAGCGGCAACGATACTTTCCCTGGCAAGTTTTTCAGCCAGCAATCGTTCCTTTTCGCGCCGTTCTGCTTCCAGCCTGATACGCTCCAGACGATCCTGTTCGGCCTTTACTTTAGCAATGCGCTCCATTTCCAGCTTTAATGCTGCAGCTCGCTCGCGGGCGAGTGTGTCTGAACGTACCTTGCCGGCAGCAGTCTGCAGGGTTTTGTTCAATGCAAGAACTTCCCCTTTTTGATAGCGGCCTGCCAGCAATTTTAATTCATCTTCTATGGACGTTTTCAGGCTGCTTTCAGGGAATTCTTTGGTAAAGAGAACGATTGATTTCGCTGCACGTTCGTTATCACCCGATTTCAGGCTGGCACGAGCAATTAAAAGCAGGGTTACATCCCTCAAGGGAGAATCCGGGAAAACCTGATTTAATTGACCACATTTTTCTATCACCAGAAGATAATCTTTCTGTTGGTAAGCGTTGAAGGCTTCAATAAATATGGTTGAGTCATCAAATTCGGCCGAGTTTCCCAAGGAGAAACCAACAAAAATGATGCACAGTGACAAAATAAGCTGCGATATAGTTCTAGTTATGTATTTCATTGGCTTAGTCCACAAAACTCTTTAGTTTTTTGCTTCTGCTTGGGTGACGCAATTTGCGTAAGGCTTTTGCCTCGATCTGGCGGATGCGTTCACGGGTAACCTCAAAATCCTGGCCGACCTCTTCGAGTGTGTGATCGCTCTTTTCGCCGATGCCGAACCTCATTCTAAGAACCTTTTCTTCGCGCGGTGTCAATGTTGCAAGCACTTTAGCGGTGCTTTCCGAAAGGTTGTTCTTGATAACCGCTTCAATCGGAGAGATGACCCCTTTGTCCTCGATGAAATCTCCAAGGTGGGAATCCTCTTCCTCTCCGATCGGAGTTTCTAAAGAAATCGGTTCTTTGGCTATTTTTAGAACCTTGCGCACTTTATCGAGTGGAAGTTGCATCCGTTCGGCTATCTCTTCCGGAGACGGTTCGCGGCCATTTTCTTGTACCAGTTGACGGCTGGTGCGTATAAGTTTGTTGATGGTCTCAATCATATGGACAGGAATGCGGATTGTGCGGGCCTGGTCGGCAATGGCACGGGTAATCGCCTGACGGATCCACCATGTGGCATAGGTTGAAAATTTGTAACCGCGTTGATATTCAAATTTGTCAACCGCCTTCATCAGCCCTATATTCCCCTCCTGGATGAGGTCGAGAAACTGCAAGCCGCGGTTGGTATATTTTTTTGCTATCGATACGACGAGTCGCAAATTTGCCTCAATTAGTTCGCTTTTTGCGATGCGAGCCTTGCACTCTCCCTCTTCGATAGCTTTGAGCGCCGCAGCGAGATCTCTCGCCTTAAAACCGGATTCCTGCTCTACCTTCTGGATCTTGCGTGCCGCCGTCCGAAGGCGTTTCTCTACTTTTGCCGTTTCTTCTTCATCAAGTTTGAGCTTATTAAGTTCGGAGGTGCACTTTTCATCATCATTTTGCAGTTTATCAAGCAGTGCCTTCAATTTTTCCAATGGAATAATTTTTTCAAGATCGGATAATTCGGTCTGCAGTTTATCGACCTTGCCGGACAACTCTTTCAAGCGCTCGGCAACTTTGTTGGTGTGACGATCTTTCAGTCTCAGCGATTTCAGCAGATCTGCCTGATGATCTTTTCCCTCGCGTAATTTCTTTTCAAGCTCTTTCTTCTTTGCCGGCGATTTAGCCGCCGACACGGTTTCAGAAAGTTCAATCAACAACTGGTCCTGTGCTACGATCGCATCGATAATCTCAAGAATTCTGGTCTTCTGAACATCTTCTTCATCTTCTTCAAGCTCTTCTTCTTCGACTTCCTTACTTACTTCCGAAGGGTTGATCTGGAACTTGCGGAGCCGTTCACCAAGGGAGAGAACTTCCTTGACTGTGATCGGAGTATTGAGAATTACGCCGGCAACGTCGCGCTCGCCATCTTCAATCCTCTTGGCAATTTCAACCTCGCCTTCCCTGGTGAGAAGAGAAACCGACCCCATTTCGCGCAGATACATGCGGACGGGGTCACTGGTGCGTCCAATGGAACCGGGCTCAAATTCCACCTCTTCCGATTCACCTTCAGCCTCTTCATCTTCATCAAGGTCGCTCTTCATTTTCGGGATCTTGATTTTTTGGGCTGAATCAACTATTTCAATGTCCAGATCTCCAAACATACCCATAACGTCGTCAATCTGATCGGTGGCAATGTCGGGCGGGAGTATGTCGTTGACCTCGTCAAAAGTTAAGAACCCCTTCTCTTTACCGATATCGATCAGCTGTTTGACGTCATCCATGTTTTTCTTGGCCATGTTGTATTCACCTCAAGGGAGCAGCAGTTATGTTAAAGTTTTGATTTTCGAGTTCGTAAGCTGTCGGCCTGTTTTAGAAGCTGTTCGTATTCATCGCTGTTTGCATCCAGTACCGCCAGACGGGCGGCTATGTCTCTGATCGATGAAAGCTGTTTCTTCTCTTGACTTCGAGTACACTGATCTAATACTGAACGCCATTCGATGTCGGCCAGATACCCATCTGAAACCATTATCCGGGAAAAGAGCGTTTTCAGTTCAGGCTTATCAAGCGTCTCTGCCAAGTGACTCAGCGCCTGGCTGCTATCCGAGCCATCCAGAGTGTCCAGCAGCAGTTGCGCCAGTTCAAGATAGTCATCCATAAAGAATGTTTCAAGGCCGGCCCGAACAATTTCAACTCGCGCTTCCGGATAGTTCAGCAGCAACGCCAGCAGCGTATCTTGAATATTGTTGCCCGGCAGAGCCGGTTTGTTCTGATTTTCAGTTATGGAAGGCTTCGACAGGCTTCCACCACCCATGCGTTTGCGAAACGCGTGAACAGTTATCCCCAGAAGTCTACATATTTCCTTCTCATATAAATCGCGTTCGACCGAGTCCGCTATCTTGCGGAAACGAGGAACGATATCATCAATTATCCTGACTTTGCTGTCAACACTATCGGGTGCTGTTTCCGCCAAAAGTGAACGCACGAAATATTCAAAAGCCGGGCGCGCTTTGTCACGTAGAGCAGCGAAGGCTTCACTTGAATTGCCGGCCAGAAAGCTGTCCGGATCATCACCGGCAGGTAACGATATTACGTACGCAGGAATACGTTGCTCAAGAAAAAGCTCCATCGAGCGAATGGTTGCTTTCTTCCCGGCATTATCGCTGTCGAACAGAGTGTAAACCCGCTCGGCATGGCGCTTGATCAGCCCGGCGTGTGTTCCGGTCAGAGCCGTTCCGCACGTAGCAACAACGTTTTGTACTCCAGCCCGGTACAGTGCCAGATGATCGAAGTAACCTTCGACAATTATAACAGAACTACCAGTTCTAATTGATGGTAATGCCATGTCCAGCCCGAAAAGTACCGAGCTCTTATGATAGAGCGGTGATTCGGGCGAATTAATATATTTAGGCAGTGCCGCATCAAGTACCCGACCGGCAAAAGCAATCACTTGACCACGAGCATCCCGGATCGGAAAGATCAGGCGGTTGCGGAAAAGATCGTACCATCCGGCATCGGATTTACGGATTATGCCGAGCTTAAGCGCACAATCCAGGTCGACGCCGTTATTCTTTAAATGTTTTACTAGTCCATCGCGGCGGTCAGGTGCAAAGCCAAGACGGTAAGCTTCAGAAATATTCGACTCGACCGAACGATTTACGAGGTACTGCCTGGCAGGCTCCCCCTCCTGCCCATTCAGAAGAACCGAACGGTAGTAGGAAGTCGTCAGGTCATTAATGCGCAAAAACTGCGTATATTCATCCTGCGATTTCTTTTCCGAAGGGGTAAGCTGCCGTTCTTCAATTTCAATACCGGCTTTCCTGGCAAGCAATTTGACCGCTTCGGGAAAGCTGACCCCCTCGATTTTCATCACAAAAGAGAACGCGTTGCCGCCGGCGCCGCATCCGAAACAGTGAAAAATCTCTCGCGCCGGATTTACGTTGAATGACGGAGTCTTCTCGTTATGAAACGGGCAGAGACCAAGAAAATTGCCGCCAGCCCGGCGTAACTGAACATAATCTGAAACGACTTCGACTATTGAAAGCCGTTCAGCTACCTCGCGTACCTTCTCTTCAGGTATCATTTCTTTCGGCCATTGGTATCACGCCATTCAGAGAGAAGATGATCTCCAGTTTGAGCCAGCATATTAGCAGACTCTGTCGCCCTGATTCTGTTCCTGATCTGCTCCGGCATGAACCCGGAGGCCGCAATACTAAAAACCATACACAACAAAAGCGCACCCTCGACGACACCGATAAGAAGTCCTCCGAGCCGATTGAGGCTACCAAGCATGACAAGTCGCAAGGCTGCGGTAATCACATTGCCGATAATATGGGCACAAATTCCGGTAATCAGCAGTATGATGATAAAAGCAAGGAACGAAGACAGATGTAAAGGCAGATGAAGCGCACTCTTTATCGGAACGGCGAGCAACGGGTGAAATCGATAAGCCAGCCATCCGCCAACCAGAAGGCCGGCCAGAGAAGAAGCTTCATTAACAAGTCCTCGGACCAAACCCTTGACCGCAAAAAAACAGAGAATCGATAAGATGATTATATCAATAAAATTCATTGTAATGGCATCACCGATTTACAAAGAAGGGGCCATCTCAATGAAAGCCCCTTGACGGTGTAGGTTCAATTCAAAGTCAAAGCGACTCATCAAACGAGCAGTCTCCGTACAGAGTCGCTCACCATCTTGCCATCGGCTTTGCCGGCGGTCAGAGGGGTTACCGCCTTCATTATCCGCCCCATATCCTTGACACCATGCACATCTAAATCCAGGATGACCTTAGAGATTAGAGAATCAATTTCACCAGGACTCAATTGGGTTGGCAGAAACTCAAGCAGAACGGCCAGCTCCAATTCCTCTTTTTCAGCCAGTTCAAGCCGTTTTCCTTCACGATACATTCGAATGGATTCGCGGCGCTGTTTGGCCATGGTCGATATGACATCAATGACCGCCTTGTCGTCAAGCTCAGCACGGGTATCTATTTCACGATTCTTAATTGCTGCACGCACCATGCGGACAGCCGAAAGGCGCAGGTCATCCCGCGCCTTCATGGCTGCTTTCATCGCATCGTTTAGCTGGTCTTTCAGTGTCATGCAGTGTGTTCCTGACTACATAAGATGGCTGCTAGTCGATCATTTTACGCTGTTTTTTAAGGGCGCGCTTGCGTGCGGCGATTGCTTTTTTCTTGCGTTTGATGCTTGGTTTTTCAAAATGCTCGCGTTTGCGGACTTCGGAGAGGATCCCCGCTTTTTCACACTGTTTTTTGAACTTCTTCAGTGCCATTTCAAACGGTTCGCTGTCCTTTATTTTTACTCCCGGCATGTAAAATCACCCCCGTTCTTTTTAATATTTTAAGAAAATAATATGTTGTCATCGATAGAAAAATGAGAGTTGTGCACAATAGCATACCGTGCAACTTTGTCAACAGCCAAATGCATGGAGCGGGTCAAGGCTTGTGACGCCCCTCTTTTTCTGCAATGCCGGATTTGCCGAATCTTCTGCGCAGTTCATCGTAAACCGCTTCGGGAGGGATGTTCTGATGTCCGAGCAGGACAAGCAAATGAAAAACAAGATCTGTCGTCTCATAAACAATTTCGTCACGAACACCCCCTTTGGCGGCAATGACTACTTCTGTTGCCTCCTCACCGACTTTTTTCAGTATCTTGTCGATACCCCCTTTCATGAGGGAGGCGGTATAGGAACTGTCGGTCGGGTTGGCCTTACGATCCAGTATGATCTGATAGACAGCCTGGAGGATATCACCTTCATTGCTCATAATCGGACCTCCACCCCTTTGCCTGAGAGATATTCCTTTGCCTGTCCAATGGTGTATTCACGATAGTGGAAGATAGAAGCGGCCAGACAAGCACTGGCGCCAGCGGTTGTGAAGCCATCGTAGAGATGCTCCAGATTGCCTACGCCGCCCGAGGCGATGACCGGAATTGACACAGCATCCACAACGGCACGGGTCAGCTCCAGATCATAGCCGTCTTTGGTGCCGTCGCAATCCATGCTGGTCAGGAGAATTTCGCCGGAACCGTACGCTTCCATCCGGACTGCCCACTCAACGACATCCAGGCCGGTCGGTTTGCGGCCGCCGTGGGTATACACCTCCCATCGTTTCTCACCGGGAACCCAGCGGGCGTCGATTGCAACCACAGTACACTGCGATCCGAAGCGTTCGGCGGCTTCGCGTACAAAATCAGGGCGATCGACCGCAGCAGTGTTAATGGAGGTTTTATCCGCGCCGGCGTTGAGCAGCCGACGAATATCTTCAACGGACCGGATGCCGCCACCTACTGTCAGCGGCATGAATACGCGCTCGGCAGTTCGCTGGACGACATCGATAATGATATCTCGCTCATCACTGGAAGCTGTTATATCCAGAAAGGTAAGTTCATCGGCGCCCTGGTTGTCGTACATCTCGGCAATCTCGACCGGATCGCCGGCATCGCGCAGTTCCAGAAACTGGACACCCTTGACGACACGGCCACCTTTGACATCAAGGCAGGGAATGATTCGTTTGGTCAACATCTCAGCGTCGTCCCTTTGTAAGCGCTATAGCTTCACTCAGCCTGATCGCCCCGGTATAAACCGCCTTGCCGGTGATGACACCGGAAATTCCGCAGGATTCAATAGCCATCAAATTTTCGATATCCTTCAGGCTTGAAACCCCTCCGGAGGCGATGACAGGGATCGAAACGGCCTCAGCCAGCGCCTTGGTCGCCTCCAGGTTAGGCCCCTGCAGCATTCCGTCACGGGCAATATCCGTGTATATCAGTGCCGCTACGCCGAAATCCTCAAATTTATGTGCCAGTTCGACCGCGGTGATGTCGGTCAGTTCGGCCCACCCCTGTACAGCAACCATGCCGTTTTTCGCATCGATGCCGACCACTATTTGTCCGGGGAACTTTTCACAGGCTTCGCGGACCAGTTCAGGATTGCGCTGGGCGGCGGTGCCGATAATAACGCGGGAAAGCCCCAGCGACAAATATGCCTCGATAGTGGCAATATCACGGATACCGCCCCCCAGTTGGGCCGGGATGGTAATAGCTTTCAGGATCGCCTCAATGGCTCCCCTGTTCCTTGGCTGGCCGGCAAAGGCGCCATCAAGGTCCACAATATGCAGCATCTCGGCGCCTTGGGTCTCCCATTCTCTGGCCTGAGCACCGGGGTTGACGCTGAATACGGTGTCTTTTTCCATCAGTCCCTGTTCCAGGCGGACACATTTTCCATCTTTTAAATCTATGGCAGGTATTACGATCATTTTAGCTCCGCAAAATTTTTCAGTATCCGTAGGCCGATTGCCTGTGATTTTTCCGGGTGAAACTGGGTTGCGACGACATTGTCCTTCCAGACCGATGAACAGAATTCGATGCCGTAATCGGTTGTTGTCGCGATTACACCGGCATCATCCGGCTTGGCGTAATAGGAGTGCACGAAGTAGACGTTGCTGCCGTTATCGATGCCCTCAAGAACCGGTGGGCGTCTTTTGAATGAAAGCTGATTCCATCCCATTTGCGGAACTTTCAGGTGTTCGCCGGCAACCGTCATCCTGTCGGGGAAACGAAGAACATGACCGGGGATGACATTCAGCCCGCTATACAGGCCAAACTCCACGCTGTCGGTAAACAACAGCTGCATTCCGACGCAGATCCCCAAAAACGGCCTGCCATCGGCAATAACCTTCAGGATCGGCTCGACAAAGCCGACCTGTTCCAGGTTATGCATGCAGTCGCGAAAAGCGCCGACTCCCGGCAACACGATCTTCTCCGCCTGAAGTACAACCTGCGGATCGTCAGTGATGATCGCCTCACAGCCGATCTTTTCAAATCCCTTTTGAACGGAGCGGAGGTTGCCCATTCCGTAGTCGATAATTGCTATCATTTGATACCGTTCTTATTAAGATGGGCGCTGTAGCGTTTATCAACCCCCTTGATGTGGTTGATCAGCCAGTCCTGAAAGAAGTTAACTACGTCCTGGGTTATGAGCGGTTCGCCGGCATTGAATTTTCCAATCAGTTCGCCAACCTGGTCAAGCAGTTTCTTGTGCAGCGCCTTATGCTGGGCCTCTTCAGGATAGTGAGTTTGGGCGAAAGCGCGCTCCTCATCGGCGAAGTGATTGACGGTGTAATCGGCAAGGCCATTCAGCACCCGGCCAACCGCCTCTTTGCTCTTTTTCTGCTGCATGGCATCGGCCAGGTCGTTAATCATGTTGAACAGAACTTTGTGGGCACCGTCATACTTCTCGATGCCGACGGTGAAGGAAGAATCCCACTCCAATGCTTTTGACAGCCTGAATTTACCTACCAGTTCATGCAGCCCATCGACCTGTTGTGCAAGCGTAGTGGTTGCCTGGGTTGTGCTCCGCGAGTTTTCTACATTCCGATTGACAACATCGGTAATCATCTGGATGTTGTTGGTGATCTCCTGTGTAGTGGCGGTCTGTTCCTCAGCTGCGGTTGCCACCTGACTGATCTGCATCGTCAATTCATTGATCTTGTTTAGGATGTCTTCCAAAGCTTCGCCGGAGCGGGCTGTTTCGGCGGTGCCGCGTTTGACCTCATCGACCCCTTCAGACATGGAGCTGACCGCACTCTGCGTTTCACTTTGAATCGCCTTGATCATTGCGGCGATTTCTTTAGTTGCCTTGGTGGTGCGCTCGGCCAAAGCCCGTACCTCATCGGCCACGACCGCAAAGCCGCGCCCCTGCTCGCCGGCGCGGGCCGCTTCGATGGCGGCGTTCAGCGCCAGCAGATTGGTCTGATCGGCGATATCCTGAATCGTGTTGACGATTGCGCCGATCTGATCGGAACGCTGTCCCAGCCCTTCAACCGTTTTGGACGAAACGTTTACGCGCTGAGCGATATTATCCATCAAGCGGGAGCTTCCCTGAACCAGTTGGGAGCCGCTATGGGTCTGTTCGGTGGCCTTCTGGGCGCTTTCGGCGGCATACAGACAGTTGCGGGCGATGTCGCCGGAGGTGGCCGACATCTCTTCGCTGGCCGTGGCAATGGTGCTGGCCTGAATGGCGACGTCTTCGGCAGCAGCGGCCATGGCATCGGTTGTGGAGCGTACCATTACGACCGAATCACGCACCGTATCCGCGACTGAAAAGAACTGGCGCATCGCCCTGTTCATATCGGACATCATCGTGTTGAAAGCGGTTGCGAGGCGGGCAAAATCTCCGCCGCCAGTCACTTCGGCCCGAACGGAAAGGTCGCCGCCGGCTGCCTTTTCGAGTGCCGTCACAATGCCGGCCAGCGGCTTGAAGGCACTGCTGCTTAGCAGGCCGACGATGCCTGACATCACAATAAGCAGCACCGCGCCTATTGCAATTGCAATAAGAAGATCGCCTTTGGTGTTAAAAAGTGCCATGGCTGCCACGGACAGAATAATTCCGAGAGCGTTAATTGCAACGATACGAAGAGTAAATGACATTTGAGACTCCTTTTAGGTCAGTAGCTATGCAATCCGTGAAAAATCGGCAATTCTGCCGAACAAACGAGCAATTGTTGTCAGGAGCGCCAGGCGGTTTGTTCTAACCCGCGGGTCTTCGGCCATTACCATGACTTTGTCGAAGAAGCGGTCTACCGGTCCCCGCAATGTTGCAATTTCGGTTAGAGCATCCAGCCAGGCGCCAGTTGAAATTAACGCATCAGCTGAATTTTTTACCATAAGAATTGCTTTATACAAGCCCCCTTCTGCATCATCCTCGAAGAGTGACGGATCAATCGGAGCGTCAACACCTTCCTTGATAATGTTGCCGACGCGTTTGAATGCCACGGACAGCGGTTCATAGTCTGGGTGCGTTTTAAATTCAGCCAGTGCGGCGATACGGGCCCTGACATCGACCAGATCGTCGAATCCGGCAGTAATAGCGGCCTCAACGGCGTCGGTCGCAAATGAACTGCCCAGCAGATTGATAAAACGGGCCCGGAAAAATTCAAGCACATTGTCTGCAACCTGCTCTTTCGGGCTGGTCAGTTTAGCGGCAAGAAGCTGCAGAGAGTCGTCTATCAGTTTGCTTAACGACAGGCGATACCCTTTGTCAAGAATGATGGCAATGATGCCGATAGTCGCCCGCCTGAGTGCATACGGGTCGGCGGCGCCGGTCGGTATCAGCCCGACTCCGAAACAGCCGCAGATCGTATCCAGTTTGTCGGCTATGGACACAAAGGCGCCAATGTCCGATGCGGGCAGTTCTCCGCCGGCCTGAGTCGGCAGATAATGCTCGGCGATGGCATTGGCAACGTCGTCAGATTCTCCTTCCAGCAGAGCGTACTCACGCCCCATGATTCCCTGCACCTCAGGAAACTCGCCGACCATGCCGGAAACCAGGTCAGCCTTGCAGAGTCTGGCAGCGCGCGAGGTCTGTGCTTTGACGGCTGGATTGAGTTGATCGGCCAACCCTACAGCAAGCGATGTGAACCGTTCCATCTTTTCGAAGGATGTCCCCAGTTTTTGCTGGTAGACAACTTTTTTGAGCGCTTCCACCCGTTCATCCAGACGCACTTTCTGATCCTCTTCAAAGAAAAAGCGGGCATCCGACAGACGGGCGCGGAGAACCCGTTCATTTCCTTTGACAACCACGGAAGGATCTTCGGTCAGAGTGTTGTTGATGGTGATAAAGCCGGGGAGCAAGCCCCCGTCGGCATCAACAATCGAGAAATAGCGCTGGTGACTCCGCATGGAGGTAATCAGCACCTCTTTGGGAACTTTTAGAAATTCCGGGGAGAAGGTGCCATGAACGGCGCTCGGATACTCAACCAGATATGCGACCTGCTCCAGCAGCTCTTCATCCGGCAGCAGATGACCGCCCGCTGCTACCGCGACGCGGTGCGTTTCACGGCGAATGATCTCCTTGCGCTTTTCCGGGTCGGGAATAACAAAATGCCGCTCGCATTCGTCCAGATAGTGGGCAAAATTGCTTACCGGGAAAGTGGTGTTGGCCATGAAACGATGACCGCGCGATACTCTGCCGCTCTCAATCGTACCGTAGGAGAAAGGGACAACCGTGCCATCGAACAGCGCTACAATCCAGTGAATCGGACGGGCAAAACGCACCTCCTGCGCTCCCCAGCGCATGGATTTTTTGAAGGATATGTTTGCTACCAATGCCGGCAGTATTTCTGCCAGCAACTCATGGGTCGGACGTCCGGAAACATGCTTGCTGACAAATAAATACTCCCCCTTATCGGTGGTAATTGTCTGCAGAGCCGCAACATCGACCCCCTGCCCGCGGGCAAAACCTTCGGCGGCCTTGGTCGGTTTGCCGTCGGCATCGTAGGCCGCTTTGAGTGATGGGCCGGTAGCGGTGATTTCAGCATCCGGTTGAACGTTCGGTATGCCCTTGACAACCAGGGCCAGACGGCGTGGTGTTGCCAGGGTTTTTATCTCGTTGAAGGAGAGACGGGCAACGGCAAGTTCCTTGGTGATGATTGCTTCCATCTCCGCGGTTGCTTTTGGTATAAATCCGGCCGGAATCTCTTCGCAGCCGATTTCGAGAAACAGTTCCTTGGTACTCATCAGGCGACACCTCCTTTCAGCAGCGGAAAGCCCAGACGTTCGCGCATCCGCAGGTATCCCTCGGCGCAGACGCGGGCTACGCCCCTGACGCGACCGATGTAGGAGGCACGTTCGGTGACCGAGATCGCCCCGCGGGCGTCCAGCAGGTTAAAGGTATGAGAGCATTTCATGACGTAATCATAGGCCGGCAGCACCAGCTCCTTCTCAACCAGGCGGAGGCACTCCTTTTCATACATGGAAAAGAGCTGCAACAGCATGTCAACATCTGCTTCTTCGAAGTTGTGCCGCGAGAACTCGACTTCGCTTTCATGGTGAATATCGCCGTATTTTATCCCCTTGACCCATTCAAGGTCATAGACGTTGTCTACTCCTTGCAGGTACATGGCGATGCGTTCGCAGCCATAGGTGATTTCCGACGGTATCGGTTTCAGGTCGATTCCGCCGGCCTGTTGGAAATAGGTGAACTGGGTGATTTCCATTCCGTCCAGCCAGACCTCCCACCCGAGACCCCAGGCGCCCAGAGTCGGCGATTCCCAATCGTCTTCGACAAAGCGGATGTCATGTTTGGCGGGGTCAAGCCCGAAGGAGCGGAGCGAATCCAGATACAGGTCGAGGATGTTGAGTGGTGAAGGCTTCATGATGACTTGGAACTGGTAGTAGTGCTGCAGACGGTTTGGGTTCTCACCGTAACGGCCGTCGGTGGGACGTCGGGACGGTTCTACGTAAGCCACGTTCCAGGGCTCCGGGCCTAATACGCGCAGAAAGGTGGCCGGGTTGAATGTCCCCGCGCCTTTTTCGGTATCATAGGGCTGTTGGATGATGCACCCCTGTCTGGCCCAATAACCTTGAAGGGAGAGAATAAGATCTTGAAAAGTCACGCATGTACCTCCGGATTGGGAGAATGATCATATCAAATGCAGAAAATAAGAGTTATCTATTATCAGTAATAGCGGCTTCGGTCAAGGTCGTGAAGATGAAAATCTTGAAAATACGGGCGTAATGGAGAAAATTATGTGCAGTCGGGACAGTTTGATTAAAGGAGCGCTGCGAGTGAGTCAATTACAGCCGTAGCCTGGCCCAGTCTGCTGGCTGGATAGCTGTTGGTAACGGCGCACACAAGTAATCCGGCCGCTTTGGCAGCGGATATACCCGCCGGTGTATCCTCTATGGCAATGGTTGCTTCTTTCGTGAAAGAATTATTGTGAACGGCCAGCAGTCGCTGAAAGGCCAGTTGATAACATTCTGGATCAGGCTTGCTCGCTGCAACATCATCGGCGGTAACGATAACATCAAAACAGTTTGAAATGCCGAGCATGGCCAATATAGGGTCAATGTCTTCCCTGAGTGCGCCGCTGCATATCGCCAGTGGCGTTTTGTGATCGCGCAGGTGAAAAATCAGATCCAAAACACCGGGATAAGCCGGGACATCCGACCGGATGACTTCCTGAAAAAAAGCTGCTTTTTGTCCTATCAGAGCGTGCAGTTCGTCCGTGCCGAGAATTTTGCCTTTTGAGGAAAAAGCATGCCTGAACGCGTCTCTGTCGTCAAAACCGATATAGATTTCGACGTATTCCTGCCAGGTGAAATGCAGCCCTAGAGGCTCTAAAGTCCTTTGAAATGCTGCATAATGAAGTTGTTCCGTATCGACTATAACACCGTCAAAATCAAAAATAACCGCCTCTGCCTGAATTCCATTCGGTAGCTTGATCATAGATAAAAATGTCCGTTCCAGGTTTTTGATGTTGTCATTCAAGAATGTCAAAATAGCATTTCTGATATTCGTAAAACAAATGAAAAAGTCCTCCATGGGAGGAACAGTCAAAGGTTTTTTTATAGATCATGATTGAATATGGTTGACGATTTGTTATTATGCTCTATTATTTGAACAGTATTTCCCCTGTATAACGGTTCTAACGCAGGATATCTTACAATTGAGGAGGCTATGATGGCGTTACGAGTTGCAATTAACGGATTTGGCAGAATCGGAAGAATGGTGCTGAGAGCGGCCAGCAAAGACCCAAATATTGAGTTTGTAGCGATTAATGATCTTACCGATGCCGCGACCCTGGCGCACCTTTTCAAGTATGATTCCGTACATGGCACCTTTCCGGGTACGGTAGAAGCAAAAGATGGCCAGCTGATCATCAATGGTAAGGCTATAAAAATATTTGCCGTGAAAAACCCGACAGAACTTCCGTGGAAAGAAAACAATATCGACGTTGTCCTTGAGTCAACCGGTATTTTTACCTCCAAGGAAAAAGCCGAGATGCATATTCAGGCGGGTGCGAAGAGGGTTGTGATTTCCGCTCCGGCTACTAACGAGGATATTACCATTGTCATTGGAGTCAACGACCATCTGTATGACCCCCAAAAGCATTTAGTTATTTCCAATGCTTCGTGTACTACCAACTGTCTTGCTCCGGTAGCAAAAGTTTTACTTGAAGCATTCGGCATCGAGAAGGGGTTGGTGACTACGGTCCACTCCTATACGAATGATCAGAATATCCTCGATCTGCCCCATAAAGATTTGCGCCGGGCCAGAGCTGCCGCCATGTCAATGATTCCGACAACCACCGGAGCCGCCAAGGCTGTGGCTCTTGTCCTGCCCGAACTGAAAGGCAAACTGGATGGCATGGCCATACGTGTGCCGACCCCGAATGTCTCGGTTGTTGACCTCGTAGTCACTCTGACGAAAAAAACGGATGCCGCCACGGTAAACGCCGCCCTTAAAGCTGCGTCTGAAGGCCCGCTCAAAGGTATTTTGGGTTTTGAGGAGGCTCCTCTCGTTTCAGTCGATTTTAACGGCAATCCGTTGTCATCAATCGTTGATGCCGCCTGTACCAAAGTAATCGGCGACAACATGGTAAAGGTGCTCTCGTGGTACGACAATGAATGTGGATTTTCAAACAGGGTGGTAGATCTTTTCCACTTAATTGCTTCCAAAAAATAAAATCAGCATCAGTATTCGTGGCAGAGGGGGATTATTCCCCCTCTTTTTTTGCCGCACACTCTATCCAGCAGGAGGTGGACCGTGTCGATTCGCTATATCGATGAAATTAAGGATCTGAGGGGGAAAAAGGTTTTCATTCGTGTTGATTTCAACGTGCCTCAGGATGACAACGGCGTTATTACCGAGGATACCCGTATCGTCGGGGCGGTGCCAACCATAAAATACGCTTTGGAACAGGGAGCAAAAGTCGTTATTGCTTCCCACCTCGGGCGCCCAAAGGGGGAGAAAAAGGCCAAATACAGTATGGCTCCCGCTACCGCACGCCTTTCGGAGCTGCTTGGCAAACCGGTGATTCAGGCGCCGGACTGTTTCGGACCTGATGTGGATGCGCTTGTAAATGCGCTGAAACCGGGCGAGGCGGTCATGCTTGAGAATGTCCGCTTTTACCCCGGCGAAGAAAAGAACGACGCCGATTTTGCGGAGAAACTGGCCAATGGCTGTGAAATATACGTCAATGACGCCTTTGCGGTGTCACATCGCGCACATGCATCGGTTGAAGCCATTACCAGGCACATACCTGTTATAGCAGCCGGTTTCCTGATGAGAAATGAAATGACCTTTTTTGACAAGGCGATGCAGAATCCGGTCAGGCCGTTGGTCGCGATACTTGGCGGCGCCAAGGTGTCCGGTAAGCTGGAGGTACTTGAAACTCTTATCAATAAGGTTGACAAGGTTGTTATAGGTGGCGGGATGGCCTTCACCTTCCTGAAGGCCATGGGTTACAACGTAGGCAAATCGCTGGTGGAGGACGAGTTGATCCCAACAGCACGCACCATAATGGAAACGGCTCGTTCCAAGGGGGTCATGTTCTATCTGCCGGTGGATTGTGTCGTTGCCAACGCTTTTGACGCTAACGCTACCAATTTTATCACCACGGCCCAGGAAATTCCCGCAGGGTGGATGGCTCTTGATATCGGACCCGCGACAACAACCCTGTTTGCAGAAACCTTGCGTGATGCGAAAACCGTCATCTGGAACGGACCGATGGGCGTTTTTGAAATGGATGCTTTTTGCAGGGGGACATTTGCAATGGCGGAGGCTGTTGCCAATTGCTTTGCGACAACCATCATCGGCGGAGGCGATACCGATTCCGCAGTACGCAAGGCCGGAGTTGAAAATCGGGTCAGTTATATTTCGACCGGTGGCGGAGCCTTTCTGGAACTGCTGGAAGGGAAGACGCTGCCAGGGGTCAACGCGCTTGAAATTACCGTAAAATAAAGGGGGATCGAAATGCGAACACCGGTTATTGCTGGGAACTGGAAGCTCTTTAAAACAATTGCTGAATCTGTCGCTCTGATAAATGAGCTTAAGCCGCTAGTGGCAAACAATCATGGGGTGGAAATTGTTGTTGCGCCGGTCTTTACGGCGTTAAGCCCTGTTTGCGCCGCTATTCAAGGCTCAAATATAAGGCTTGCTGCCCAGAACTGTTTTTGGGAAGAAGAGGGGGCCTTTACCGGAGAAGTCGCTCCAAAACTATTGAAAGACGCCGGCTGCAGTCACGTTATTATTGGACATTCAGAACGGCGTCAGTACTTTGGCGAGACAGATCTGAGTGTAAACAAGAAAACCAAGGCCGCCATAGCCGCCAGGTTAACCGCCATTGTATGTGTCGGCGAAACGTTGGCTGAACGGGAATCCGAGCAGACTTTTTCAGTCATTGAAAAACAGGTACAAGCCGGTCTGGCTGGACTTGCAGTAGACGACTTTGCCAAAGTCGTCATTGCATATGAACCGGTGTGGGCCATAGGGACAGGCAAAACCGCCAGCGACGCCCAGGCGCAAGAGGTTCACTTATTTATTCGTAATTTGATTGCCGGGCTGTTTAATCAGTCAATAGCCGGCGCCGTTCGCATTCTCTACGGCGGCAGTGTCAAACCGGACAATGTCAAAGGCTTGATGGCTCAGCCTGACATAGATGGTGCACTCGTGGGAGGAGCGAGTCTTAAGGCTGAATCCTTTGCGGCAATAGCCACTTTTAACGTCTGATTTATGTCTGATATACTGCAGACGTCCGTTGCGGTGTCATTTAGGACTTTACAGTATGCAAATTGCTGTGCTATAAATCTTCTCTTTAAAATATTGCTAGGGGATCTGGTATGACAATTGCTCTTACAATTTTACATGTAATCGTTAGTCTGTTTTTAATCGGAGTAGTATTGCTGCAATCCGGAAAAGGTGCGGAAATGGGGGCATCGTTCGGCAGCAGCGGCAGCCAGTCTGTTTTTGGAGCAGGTGGCAGAACTTCCTTCTTGAGTAAATTAACTACCAGTGCGGCAGTAATTTTCATGTTGACGTCGTTGACTCTGGCGTATGTTTCCGGGCAGCCGTCATCTTCTTCCATGATGTCCGGCAAGGGAAAAGCAGCTCCTGTACAGGCACCAGCTGCGGCGCCGGCTCCTCAGAAGGCAGTGACTCCTGCGCCAGTAGCTCCGGCAACTCCGGCAGTTCCAGCAACTCCGGTGCAGAAAAAATAATATTTGCACTTGATAAAACTTGACGGCTGTGTTAGAAAAACAGGGCATTTTGATAGATAACCATTGATAATTATTTAGACATATAGGATGTGTACTCTGTTTTGTACACTCTGCTTGCGGTGGTGGCGGAACTGGTAGACGCACCAGCTTGAGGGGCTGGCGGGGGCAACTCCGTGATGGTTCGATTCCATTCCACCGCACCAGTTAAATATCCGGCTTAGTCCGGATTTGTAAAAAAAAGGCCCTGATTTCTCAGGGCCTTTTTTTATTTATTGCGGTAACTGTAGCACATTAAACCTGTCAACAGGGCTGTGGAGTTTCCAACGGCGGTTCTGAAAATTCAACAGCACTCCTCAGCAGGTCCCGCAACTGAATAAAGCTATACGGCTTGTTGATTAACCCAACTATCCCCTCGCCGGGAATTCGTGATGCGACATCAACTTCACCAAAACCACTGGTGATAATGATCGGCAGGTCAGGCTTGATTTTCTTCAGCTCGCGGATCAGTGCATAACCGTCCATAACCGGCATGCCTATGTCCGTAACTACCATTGTGATATCTGCGGCATTCTGCTGATAAAGTTTTAGTCCTTCTTTGCCGTTGAATGCCTTGATTACCGTGAAACCCAGTTCCTTAAGCATTATTTCAGCAACACATATGACCTGTTCCTCGTCCTCTACCAATAAAATAGTACCATTTCCCTTCCACGTAGTCGGAGGGCAGGTCTGCTGTTGAAGTTGATCATCTGTTGTCAGTTCGGTCATCTGTATGGGCAGGTAAATCTTGAAAGTTGTGCCTTTGGCCGGTTGGCTGAAGAGCTGCAATGCCCCGTTATGAGATTTGATGATGCCTAGTACTGCAGACATCCCCAAGCCCCGACCGGTGAATTTGGTGGTGTAGAACGGCTCAAATAACCGTTGCCTGATTTCATTGTTCATACCGCAGCCATTATCGGTGACTTCCAGGCAGGCGTACAGACCGGGTGGAATTATATTGCCTTGATGATCCCTGACCGGTTGATCCGCTTTAATCGCTGTCTTTGAGAGCGATATTCTAATATTACCCTGCGATTCGCCGACAGCTTCCGCTGCGTTGATGATCAGGTTCATTGCTACCTGTCGTATCTGGCTGGCATCGGCCATTATGGGCGGAATATCGGATGCTAGATCACTGGTGATCTTCAGGTTTTGGCCAATGGAGGATTTAGACATACTGACTATTTCGTCTACCAGGTCTTCAAGGTGTATCTCGGCTTTTGTGATATTGGCTTTTCCGGCATATGCCAGCATCTGCTGACAGAGTTCAGCGGCACGTTCAGCGGCAGTTTCTATCTGTGGAATATTATCCATGGCAGTTATCGGTCTAAGTTTTGCCAAAGAGCAGCGGCCAATGATAACCGCAAGCAGGTTGTTGAAGTCATGAGCGATTCCTCCGGTCAATACACCGAGGCTTTCCATTTTCTGGGCCTGCTGAAATTGTTGTTCGAGTACGGTCCTTTCCTCCTCAAGTTTCTTTCGGTCGGTGATATCGCGGGTTATACCCAGCAGTGCAACAATTTCTCCTTGCTCATTGCGTGTCGAGCGCCATGGTAATTTTCCAGTTTGTGAGGTGTTAGCGCCAAGTTAATTTGCCACCCCCGGCGCCAAGCTTATTTTCCAGTTTGGTTCTAATCGCCGCCAAGGTGATTTTCCAGTTATGCGATC
>CAIYDX010000012.1 GCA_903925005.1 uncultured Geobacteraceae bacterium | reverse complement strand
CACTTATCACGAGGGTCTTATTGGCAATGAGGCTGTTAATGATTCTGCGAGTCTTTCTACTATGCTTCGTCACATACCAACGGCCGCCGGCTTTTAGAAATCCTATCTCGGCACCATTTGGCAAATAAGCCTTAACAAAGCGCATATCATCCTCATCGATTTCGACGATTATTTTCTTACCGATCAATGCGACGCTTTGTGAAAGCACAGGGTTGGTATATCTGACCTTATCAACTTCTACATAAGGTCTTCGCCCGGATTGCCTGCCTCCACGAATCGTGCACTCTTTCTTTAGTGGAATGATGCAGGTCGCACCTCCAACAGGTGCTGGCAGGTGCCTTAACAAAAAATGATCTGCTTGCTTGATTAGGTAATATTCAAGAACATCGAGGGGGGATAGATAAGAAGTGCCTGCGTTAGGAGTGGCATTGTGTTGCGCCATGTAAACTGCGATGAGTTGTTCAGCTTCATCGGACCGCAGCTTGTAGGTGACCGCATTCTCTTCGGCATTCTTGGCGCGACCCTTACTCGGATTTGAACCGGTGGTGGATGGGTATCTCATGAAGACATCGTCTGAGATCTTTTTGAAGAAGCGTTCAATATTGGGTCGCCTCTCGAAATGTCCTACTGGGCCCCAGTTGAGAACAAACCCGACCTCGCTCCTGGCCCTTTCGCGGACGGCCTTCGACAAATGCGCAAGGGCGCCATCCAGCATCATGGCATTCCATGCTGCTCCTACGCATTGCGGAAAAACTTCGCTGGGAAGTCCACCTTTATCCGGGTACTTAAGCCCCTTCACTGTAAGCTCTATAGGTACAGGTGGATTCAATGCCTTCCTAATTACGGTCAATACATCATCCGCACTAATCTCGCTTCTATACACCACCATGTAGGAAAGTATCGCATCCGAAACCCGTTCGATCATTGCAATAAGCCAAAGTCGATCAAGTTGTACTTCAACAGTTGCCCCTTCAGGGGTTTCAAACTCAGCGCTAAAGAATGCGTTGATTGAGTAGGCATCGAGCTCAACTACATCATAGGGCTCTTCAAATGATAAAAATCTCTCATGCCCGCTGCCCACCGCCATATGGGCCAGAGATGGCTGCTCCTCCCTGATCCTAACCGAACGGCTGAAAGAATCATCAAGCACTTCATCCATGTATTTCTCAATGGTCTTTAGGCCCAGATGTTTTGTATTAAAGGGCCATTCGTTTTGCATAACCCCGGCTTCCTTTAGGGACTTCAGGAAAAAATTATGCAACTTTCCTGCCTGTATCTTTTTTTCATGGACATTATGCTCCGGGGAGTTTTTCTTCAGGATGAGCTGCTTGAGCTCTCGTTCCAATGCTGGATGCTTGTTTAAGGTATGCCTAAAAACACCAGAAAGGCCACCTTGCCCTTCCCTGAATTTGGGCTTGATGGCAGCGCTTCTCTCATAATTCTTTATACGCAGAAATGGGATGATTGCCCTAAAGCCATAAATTCTTCCGTCTCCGGCCACTTCAATGCATCTAGTAGTCAGTGGTTGAATAAGATTACGATGAATCCCTGTTGTTTTTTCGATATCACTTAGAGCGGCTCCTTCGACATACATCGTTACCGCATTGCATCGATTTCTAAAGAGCTCACGATACTCCGCAGCGACATTGCTTTCTAAAACTGTCGGCCACAAAGTTATTGGCGGAGTTGCACTCAATGTTTCGAGCCGGTTCCAGCGGGGCTTAGGCATGATATTTCCAGAAGGTGAGCAATCCAAAAGTGGACTTCTCAAGATCTAATTCAATTACACCCTCAATTGCTAATTTGGCAAGGAGACCCAGAACTACAGCCGAATCATGATCCGGCAAGGCTTCCAGGACATGCTTAATATTTCCTGAGTTTTTTTGCTTTAAGAACAGTGTTAATGCTATGCGACAAGGAGTGTACTCATGCTCACGTAAGGCATTTGCAAAAGCGATTGGTTTTAGCCAGCGTAGCGATACCTTAACTTTGGGCTTCAAGTCAGTATCGTCTAATATCCGATATTTGACGTGCTCCTTGGATGCTGCGGCTGCCTGGGCTAGAAACTGAGAGCGAAATTTGGGGTCGTTTTTGTTCTTACCTGCCTTTACTTCATGCCACTCGACTTCTCCATTTTGGCGAACGAGTGTGGCATCTAGTTCTGTAGCTCTGGTTTCTATATCGTCGCTAGAAAGCACAGGATCAGGGGCAAGATTGAAGCTTTTTACATCGGAATTTGTTTCGAGGTGAGCAATCCAGTGGATAAACTGCCTGTCGCTAGGAAGTATCCAATCAGTTTTGTTTTTGACGCTGGTAACAAGCCAAAGGTTATTCTTCCCTCGTCCTCGGGCTCTATATGCTCCGATTACAGATTTACGGAGACTTGACTTGAGTGATGCTCCAGGTTTGACCATTCTCACCCCTTGAACACTGCACTGGCCGGTACTTAGAGGGTGCTTTACCTCTAATCCATACTATTAGTTCTAAAAGCAGAAATGTCAATAAATTAGTTCCAAATCTCTGGAACTAATTCACTGGATTGAGTTACGGATTGGCATAAACAATGCCAGGAACGAAGTTGATAATGACTAACGATTTAATTCTGGGGAATCACCTTTAATTACTTGGACGGACTTCAGGTGCTGCGGATTATGCGGCCTCTACTTGTTCTGTTTGAGTTCTATTGCGATGTCGCTGATCAAGCTTGGTTCGCCAACTTTGTTGGCCAGTACGGATGACTGAGTGAAAAGTGTTTGTGCCTGGCTGGCATTACCTT
>CAIYDX010000011.1 GCA_903925005.1 uncultured Geobacteraceae bacterium | reverse complement strand
CTCAAGGTGTACCACCTGATTGCCAGAAGCCAATACGGTCTCATGGTTCAACTGCTTGGGGGGCTCATTACCTATCTGCTGCTTGCCATCTATTGCCGGGAGCAGCACAACGAACCGGTCAGCAACTCCAGAGTACGAGACCTACGTAATCAAATAGCCAATGAAGCAGCAGAAGATCAAAAACAAAGAACAAGAAAGCATGGCAACTTAAACAAAATCAGACAGTTAAATAAAAAGAAGCGTACAGCAAAAACCTAACCGGAAGCTACTGACAACAACTTAGGAAATGCTTTTAAAAGTACAGGGCGCCTTGACGAAGCGGAAGCTTCTTTTCGGCAGGCAATCTCCCTAAAACCCGATTATGCGGAAGCTTATTGTAATCTTGGCAATGTTCTCATGGATCTTTGTCGTCTTGATGAAGCCGTGGAGGCCTGCCATAAGGCAATTGAGCTTATGCCGCATTTTCCCATGGCTCACAGCAACCTCCTGTTGACTCAACAGTACCTGTTCTCAATTTCTCATATCAAGGCATTTGGTGACGCACTTAACTTTGGGAACCTTTTTGGGGAGTTGCACAAAAGCTGCTGTCACGGTCATTTGAATCCCCGAAATTCCGGAAAGAGACTGAAGATCGGTTTTATATCAGGCGATCTGCGCAACCATCCGGTGGGATACTATTTGGAAAACGTCCTGCAAAATATAGATTGCGAGCGTAATACACTTTTTGCCTATGCCAATCAATTCGGATTCGATGGTTTAAGTGAGAGAATCAGACCGTTTTTTGATGCTTGGATACCTGTCAAAGGGATGACCGATGAAAAATTGGCTGCCCGCATCCGTAATGATGAAATTGATATTCTTATCGATCTTGCAGGCCATACAGCGGATAACCGGCTCCCAGTCTTTGCACATAAACCGGCTCCAATACAGGTAACCTGGTTGGGGTATCCTAATACTACCGGGTTGCAGGCGATTGATTACATTCTGGCAGATCCGGTAACAGTACCGACGGAAGAAGAGCAGTTTTACACCGAAAAGGTATGGAGGCTGCCTGAAACCTATATATGTTTCACTCCACCCGTTCTGAACCTGACTATTAATCTATTGCCTGCACTGGAAAATGACTATTTCACTTTTGGCTGTTTCAACAACCCGGTAAAAATAAACGCTACAGTAATAGCCTGTTGGGCTGAAATCTTGCGCAGTGTACAAAACTCCATTTTACTTCTCAAGAACGGCCATTTCCGTGACAAAACATTATGCGCCTCTCTTCTGCATAGGTTTCAGCTTTGCGGCATTGATTCGAGTCGTTTATGTATTGAAGAAGTATCATCCCGTAATGAACTTCTGGCATCTTACCGGCGCGTTGATGTTGCGCTTGACCCGTTCCCCTATTCAGGTACAACAACCACCTGCGAAAGCATCTGGATGGGGGTACCGACATTGACGTTGAGAATGTCGCGCGGGATTTACAGTCTCAGCGGCGCGTTGATAATGAGAAGTATCGGTCAGCCCAACTGGGTTGCAGAATCTATAGAAGATTATGTTAAAAAAGCTCAGTATTTTATCCAGGATCTCCATGGACTTGCACTGATTCGCTCCGAACTGCGGAAGCAACTCCTAACCTCACCACTTTGCAATGCACCACGATTTGCTCAAAATTTGGAAGCAGCATTGAGAAGCATGTGGCAGACATGGTGCGCTCAGAGTCTTTCTGGAGAACCACCCATATCAGAGCAAAAAAATAACGGGAGAAAACTGCATATCGGCGGCACAGTCCGTACGGATAACTGGGAAGTTTTTTCGATCAACGAAGGCACTCATGTAGATCATGTCGGCAATGCAAATGATCTGTCGAGATTTCCGGATAATATTTTTTCTGAGCTTTACGCTTCTCACGTATTAGAGCACTTCGATTACAAAGGTGAATTATTGGCAACACTGCTGGAGTGGAAACGTGTATTAAAACCGGGCGGAGTACTATACGTCAGTGTTCCGGATCTCGACATTCTGGCAAAGCTCTATCTGGACAAAGCCGGACAAAGCATTTGTGACAGATTTTTGTTGATGAGTATGATATTCGGTGGTCATGTTGACAACCATGACTATCATAATGTCGGTCTAAACGAAGAGTTATTGGCATACTGCCTGATAAAGACAAATTTTGTTAACATCAAAAGAGTTGATGAATTTGGATTATTCAAAGATACCAGTTCTCTAAGATTTAAGGGTTTACTTATCAGCCTCAACATTGTTGCATATAAATAATGATGGCTCATCACCAAGACATACCCCAGGATTTAAGCCTGTGATGTAATTCTTACCATTGCATGAGGCGCATTCAGTATGAATAATACAATTAATGTCGTGCCGTCTGAAAAACCTGAGACATTGTTCAACAAAGGAATCGCCTATTTGACTAGCGGCGACTATGCATCTGCTGAAAAATGTTTTCGGAGAGCATTGGCACTTACGCCAGAGTCCCTGGAGACACAACTGAACCTTGGCTACGTGCTGGATTTTCAGGGATGTTCCGAGGAAGCGCTTCGCATTTACGAAGCTGTCCTTGAGGTAGCTCCGGAAAACGCTAAGGCAAGATACAACCTGGCGGGTCATCTCCTGCGCGCAGGAGATCTTTTAAACGGCTTTGCTGATTACGAGTCCAGGTTTGCCGTCATCCCCGATATTGACAACCGCACCTATGATCAGCCTCTATGGAACGGTGAACCGCTCAATGGCCGTAGCATTCTGGTATATTGTGAACAGGGGCTTGGTGATGCTCTCATGTTCTCACGCTATCTGCCGCTTCTGTCCGCAATGGGCGCTCGGGTAAGCCTCGAAGCACAGCAACCTCTCGTCTCCCTGCTGTCGGGGGTGAAAGGTCTTGAGCGGGCCGTGCTAAAAGCAGTTATTCCACTAAGCACCGATTTCCGTGTCCCACTTTTGAGCCTTCCCCATATTTTCCAGACAACACTGGACTCAATACCGGACAACGCAAACTGCCTCACCACATCCGACACATTATTTTCACTCTGGAAAGAACGTCTCGGTAATTATACCGAGACCATGCGTATTGGCCTTGCATGGGCAGGCAAGTTGAACCCGGATCCGGACAGGTCCTGCCCTCCCGAGCAACTCGAACGACTATTTTCTCTGCCTGATTGCCGTTTTTTTTCCCTCCAGATCGGTGAAAATGAACGATTTAAGACGCCCACGTTTTTTTCGCAAAAAATTGTAGATTTGACAGACATGATCCGCGACTTTTCCGACACAGCGGCACTAATTCTTAACCTTGACCTTGTAATCACAATTGACACAGCAGTTGCACACCTGGCAGGGATACTAGGCAAACCGGTGTGGGTTATGCTCCCCCATGTCTCAGATTGGCGTTGGCTGCTGAACCGAAATACTTCCCCATGGTACCCGAACATGCAGTTATTTCGGCAACCAAGGAGAGGAGACTGGAGTTCGGTAGTCGAAGATATAGCCCTGAAACTTGAAAGCACATTGCAAGAACGCACTACGATGGCAGATTTCAATCAGCAAAACGATATAATCCGTTTCCAGTCGGCGTTATGTTGTCTGTCAGAAGGAAAATACACTGATGCTGTTGAACAGTTACTGGTGCTGCGTGGCCAGATTCCTGATGATCCGGCAATTTTGTACAATCTGGGGCGGGCATATCAAATGTCCGGGCAGTGGAAGATGGCAGCCGACTGTTATCAACAAGCCATCAACGAAGGTCCGGGCGACGCAGCTATTCTGTATAGACTGGGCGAACTTTACCTCGGACAGAAAGCTTTCTCCACAGCGGAAACGTATTTACGTAAGGCACTTGCGCTGATGCCACAATCTATGGATATACTACTGGCACTTGGCGGGACACTAGTCCAAATAGGGGATACAGTAGAGGCTTTTGACTGCTGTTACAAAATGCTGGCTATAGACCCGAATAGTGTGGAGGCAAAATATAATCTGGCTTTTCTGCAACTTCGCAGCGGTGACTATCTGACTGGTTTTACCAATTTTGAAGCCCGGCTGGATAACAGGAAGCTGAACATAGATTCAAGAACCTACAGCCAACCACGCTGGGATGGTTCTCCCTTAGGTGACAAAAGTATACTGGTTTTTGGTGAGCAGGGAATGGGCGATGTTGTCCAGTTCGCCCGTTATCTTCCGCTGGTGGCGGAACGGGGAGGAAAAGTAATACTTGAAGTTGATCCACCGCTCATCCCACTGTTTGTTTCTTTTCCGGGCGTTAGTCGCGTGCTCGCAAAATCCGCCATTCCGCCATTGTCTGATGTCTATATCCATCTTCTCAGTCTGCCGCACATTTTTGGGACAACCATTGATACCGTACCCAACCGAACGCCCTATATTCATGCTGACCCGGTAAAAATCGCTTCCTGGCGGGATTTACTGGCCGATGAGCCAGCATATCGTATCGGCCTGGTCTGGCGTGGAAGCCCGAACAATCCGATTGACAAGGAGCGCTCCTGCCCGTTAGCCGCATTCGCACCTCTGGCCACCTTAGCCGGGGTGCGGTTCTTCAGTCTGCAGGTCGGCGCAGGGAATGATGAAATCCCCTCAGCCGGTATAGCGCTGGTTGACCATACCGACAGGCTGAAGGATCTGTCTGACACCGCCGCATACATTTCCAATCTGGATCTTGTCATAGGCGTTGACACTGTCGTAACGCATCTTGCCGGAGCCATGGGAAAACCAACATGGATTGCGCTGCCCCATATCTATGATTGGCGCTGGATCGCTGGCCGGAATGAATCCCCCTGGTATCCGACGATGCATATTTCCTGGCAACAGCACCACGGTGACTGGGCAAGCGCAGTCTCTTTTATCAAAGAGGCCCTTGAACTACAGCTCGTAGTGAAAAGTGATGACCACAAAGTTGAGATCGAGACTCTATACAACCTGGGTTGCCGCCTCAAAGAAGATGGCAACCTTGAAGGAGCGGAACAGAACTTCCGGGAGATTGTCAAACTGAATCCCAACCTTCCGGACTCTCGGTATAGTCTGGGAGTCGTGTTGCATCTTCAAGGCCGTCACCAGGAAGCAGTTATCCATTATCAGGCCGCAGTGGACCTTGATCCATACTTTATCAAGGCGTACTACAACCTGGCAAACGCCCTATTATCGTGCGGACGTTACGAGGAGGCCTTGGCAGCTACCCGGGCTACTTTACGCTGTGACCCAACTCATGCGGATGCCCATTGGCTGCTTGGTATGCTTTTGCTACAGAGTGGCGACCTTCGCAATGGATGGCGTGAATATGAATGGCGATGGAAGGCACAGAATTTTCTTATTAAAACACCGGACTTGGATCGCCCCCAATGGGATGGTTCAGCACTTGAAGGCAAGACGCTCTTGATCCATATGGAACAGGGGCGAGGCGACATGATCCAGTTCATCAGATATGCCCCAATGGTTGCAGCTATGGGTGGCAAGGTAATTGTGTGCGCCGTGCAGGAATTGGTATCTCTGCTGGAAAGTGTCGAGGGTGTGAGTCTTGTTGTTCCACAAACTGGGCCGTTGCCGGATTTTGATCTGCATACACCGGTACTGAGTCTACCCCATCTGCTGAACTCAACACTTGAGACCATTCCATGTAACGTGCCTTATCTCCAACCGCACCATAACAAGGTTGAATTCTGGCGTAAAACATTGCCCGATGACGGACGGTTGCGTGTTGGTTTGGCCTGGCAGGGATCGCCCCTCAACAGAGACAATCAAAAACGTTCCTGCGCATTAGCCGAGTTTCAAATACTAGGCGATCTTCCCGGGATCAATTTTTTCAGCCTTCAGCTTGGTAAAGGCTCCGAGCAGCTTTCTGAGCTTCCCGAGTCCATGAAAATTACTGATCTTTCGGATCAAATCAATGATTTTTCCGACACTGCTGCGATAATCGTGAACCTTGACCTGGTTATCAGCGTATGTACTGCCGTGGCTCATCTGGCCGGTGCTCTCGGCAAACCGGTCTGGACTCTGTTATCGTTTGTTTCTGACTGGCGCTGGTTTCTGGAAAGAAGCGATTCGCCCTGGTATCCCACCATGCGCCTTTTTCGCCAAAACTCTCACGGCGACTGGTATAATGTTTTGGTCAGAGTTAGGCAAGAGCTGATACAGATGCAACCTACCGCAGATTTTTTCAATCGGCAGGGGATTTACTTGATTAAGGCCGGGCGTATTGCCGAGGCTGAATGCGCCTTCTCTGTAGCAATAACCAGAAATCCGGACAATGCTGAGGCGCATTGCAACAGAGGAGTTGCGCTTGACGCCCTGCAACGATACGAAGAGGCAATTGACTGTTATCGTATCGCTCTGTCGTTAAGACCGGATTATGTGGAATCCTTCTTCAATATGGGCAATTCATGCCTCTCTCTCGGCAATCCGGATGGAGCTTGCGCCTGCTATGAACGCGTACTCCAACTAATGCCGAACTTTGTACCGGTATATCTCTGCCTTGGCGAAATCGCCAAATCAAGACAAGATTACAATTTGGCCCATGAATATTATCAAAAAGCTCTTTCAATCGATTCCTGCTGTCCAGATGCCTTACAGGGAAGCGCCGAAACGTATCAGGCCGAAGAAAAGTTTGAACGGGCAATAAATGCCTATAAACAAGTATTGGTATGCGCGCCGGATCGAGCCGAAACGTGGAACAAACTGGGAACCGTCTACCATAGCCAGGAGAAGCACACTAATGCTGAAGAGTGCTACCGCCGGGCATTGAAGCTGTTTCCGGATCGTGTGGCCGTGCTTAACAACCTTGGCGTAACGCTACTTGACCAGGGCCGTTTGGACGAAGCCATTGCCGTTTACCGCAACCTGCTTGAAATAGATGATAATTACGCTGATGGGCACTGGAATTTGTCAGTGGCGCTGCTGTCTGCAGGTGAGTATCTGGACGGATGGCAGGAGTACGAATGGCGCTTCAGGAAATCCAACCCTGTCAAGATGCGAAGTTTCGCACAACCATGCTGGGATGGTGCGTTTCTGGACGGCAAGACTATTCTGCTGCATGCCGAACAGGGTTTCGGCGATACCATACAGTTTGTCCGCTATGTCCCACTGGTGACACAGCGCGGCGGCAGTGTCATTATCGAATGCCAGGTACTCGCGTTGAAACGGCTATTGCTTTCTCTCGATGGTGTTGCCCAGGTCATCGTTGCCGGGGATCCTTTGCCACCCTTTGACTGTCACCTTCCCATTATGTCTCTTCCTCTCGTATTCGGCACTACAGTTGAGACAATACCGTCACCAATACCGTATCTTGCTGCGGAAACAAATGATATTGATTCCTGGAAGCGCCGACTCGGCCCAACCGCCAATTTCCGGGTGGGGTTGGTCTGGTTCGCAAAGCAGAGCCAAGTCCTGAATCGCAAGCGCTCCTGCCCATTGCAAATGTTTGCACCTTTGTGGACCGTTCCAGGCACAGAATTTTACTCCCTGCAAATAGGTACCGGAGCAGAACAGCTCGAAAGTATCAATCGCGACCATGGCATTATCGATTTAACCCGGCATATCAAGGATTTTGCCGATACAGCAGCCTTAATGACACAGCTTGATCTGGTTATTACCATCGATACTGCAACGGCTCACCTGGCCGGGGCGCTCGGTGTGCAGACATGGGCCGTGCTGCCTCATGTTGCCGAATGGCGCTGGCTCTGCCGTCGTCAAGATAGTCCGTGGTATCCTGGTATACGACTGTTCAGACAACCATCCATCGGGAATTGGCCGGTGCTGATGGCTTCCGTTGCTGAAGCTTTGTTTGACTCTGTCAATGGCCCACGTAACATTGACCATTCACAATCCGCACCTCTCCGGCATATTGTTGTAAAGCAAGCTTCGGCAGGACCGGTCCGATCAGGAATTCGTGTTGGGCTGGCCTGGTCCGGTCGTCAGGACAACCCCATTAATCGCAAGCGCAGCTGCCCCTTTTCTGCTTTGTCACCTCTCCTTGATATGCCGGGTGTAACGTTTGTAAACCTGCAACTTGATGCGCCGGAAGCGGCAGACGCTCGTATTGTTAATCCCACGGGACAAATTCAAAATTTTGAGGACACTGCAGCACTGATGGCAAATCTTGATCTGATAATTTCAATAGACACTTCGGTAGCAAACCTTGCCGCTGCCTCTGGCCGTCCAACGTGGGTGTTACTCTCCCATGTTTCTGACTGGCGTTGGCAGACAGGGCTACGTGGCAGTCTCTGGTATCCAGGAGTGCAGTTATTCCGACAGCCGGACCATGGTGATTGGGACTCCGTAATAAGAGAGGTTGCAGATTGCCTGGTTCAGTTTTCCGGCAGCAATCTGGAACAGCACAAAACGGAAACTGCAATCCATACGCTTGCCGGTCATTCACCAGAGTCGCAATTTCTGCAACAACAGCTTGGAGAGCACCTGCTGGCAGCTCGATTGAAGCCCTCCTGTCCAGACGCACAACTGAATGTTGGTGCTTCTCTAGCGCTGCTGGGCAGGAACCATGAAGCGGCAGCCTCCTTCAATCGGGTGCTAGAGCTGAGCCCTGACCATATTGCCGGCCATCTGAACCTGGCATACTCACTATTGGCTCTTGGTGAATTCACTGAAGGATGGCGGCATTTCGAATGGCGCCTGCAGAGACTCGCAATCGGTACACTTCCCCCCTGGCCCATGCTTCAACCTGGGCAGATCGGGACAGACCCGGGAGTCACTTCACTAATGGTGCATTGTGAGCAAGGCTATGGGGATTCAATCATGTTTTCCCGTTTTCTGCCATTACTTGCTGATGCCGGTTACCGGGTGGTATTAAGCTGTCAACCGCCCCTGGCTGACCTTTTGACGTCAATCAGCGGCATAGATAAAGTTGTCCCGCATGGAGAAATGCTTCCCAAATGCGATTTTCAGGTATTACTGCTCAGCCTTCCGCACCTCCTCTCGACAACACCTGATACTCTACCGGCAAAAATCCCGTATCTATCTGCCGGGGAACAGCTGAAAAAGTCTTGGCAAGCCAAACTTGATAAATATTGCCAACAGGCGTACTTTTCTCCCGCTTTTTCCTAAAGTGTTTTCAACATCGGTCGATATGTTTAGGTAAGCGCAGAAAGCGCAACCGGTTTTTCCGGCAGATCCCAGAAAAGGAGCACTACCATGGCAATCTCAGACATCTCCCTTACCGCAGGCATGAGAAACAACCTTCTTGCCCTCCAGCAAACAGCATCACAAGTTACCACAACCCAGAACCGCTTGAGCAGCGGCAAAAAGGTAAATTCGGCACTTGACAACCCGACCAACTTCTTTGCAGCCCAAAATGCAAACGACCGTGCCAGCGACCTTAACGACAGGAAAGACGGCATGTCCGAAGCTGTTCAGACCATCAAGGCTGCCGACAACGGTATTTCTGCAATTACGGCTCTGATCCAGTCGGCCAAAGGTCTTGCCAGCGCAGCTGCTTCTACTACGGACAAATCTTCATCATTGGCTTACGAAAGCCAGTTCCTGCAAATCACCAGTCAGATCACAACTCTTGCCAGTGACTCAGGTTACCGTGGCACGAACCTGCTGACCTCTGCTACACTGACTATTGAATTTGCTCCAACAATCGGTACAAACCTCCAGGTTATCGGCACTGCAACTGATTCCGGTACTCTTGGCGTAACTTCTGCCGTTGGCTGGGATACTGCCGGAAATGCCACTCAGGCCATGGCAAATATGGAGAATGCTCTCGTAACTTTGCGTAACCAGTCTTCAGCCCTGGCAAGTAACCTGTCAATTATCACCACTCGCCAGGACTTCACCACCAGCATGATCAACACGCTCCAGACCGGTGCGGACAACCTGACCCTGGCCGATATGAACCAGGAAGGCGCGAACATGCTGGCTCTGCAGACCCGTCAGTCTTTGGGCACAACAGCTCTCAGCCTCTCGTCGCAGGCAGCGCAGTCGGTACTCAAACTCTTCTAGTCGTAACGGAAGGCGATGGGTTATAAACCTGAGCGGGGAGAGGGCAACCTCTCCCCGTTTGCGTATTTCAGCTTCGGGGGTTAATGATTATGATAATAGATAGCAATGATCAGCGGCTGGCCGCCGCAACAGCTACTCAGATACAGCAAACCGGAAGGTATCAGATTATAGCACCGAAACCGTCACAGCAACAGGACCCGCTGAACAGAAATAAAAGTGATTTTGTTCAGCCGGCAGCGGGGGACACGATATCAATTAAGGTGGAGTTGCCGCAAAACACGGTCGATACTTTGAAGAGGCTCGGCAATACTTCCGATATCCTTAATTCGTTGGCAATCAACCTTCGCCAGACCAATGAGGGGCTTGCAGCCGCCAACACCGTCACGGAAAAGATGAAGGCGACGTTGGACAAAGTCATTAAGGACTATCCACCATACCCTGTTGAAGATAAGGGGAGGATGGAGCAGTTGATGGGGTACTCGGGACTGAGAAAACAGCTTCAGACCATGATGATTCCGACGCCACCAGCTCCTCTCTATGAGAAAGTCCAACATTTGTGGGAAGGGTTGACCGGCGGAGTCGGCAGTTCCATCCAGACCCCCTCCTTGCCGCAAAATGCGCCTAGCTCTCATGTTTCGGCCGCAGCAAAGCAACTTGATGTAATCTCCGGTCAGATAAGCCTGGTGCAGGAAACCATGAGCAGTTCGGTTATGAGAAGCTAAGGCTATGTCTCTAAAACTGACATTGAAACCTGGAGAAAAAGTTATACTGGCCGGTACGGTAATCACGAATGGTCCGACAGTCGCCCATCTACAGATAGAAAACCAGGTTACGCTTCTCAGGCAGAAGGAAATACTGACTGAGGCTGAAGCGACAACACCTTGTAAGAAAATCTATCTGGTTGTTCAACTTATGTATATAGGTGACGGCTTGACATCTGAGCTCGCGCCGTTATACTGGGATCTAGTGCGCGGGGTTCTTGAGGCCGCTCCAAGTACAAATGACTTGATTTCCCAGATAAGCGCGTATATTGTTGACTCCAGTTTTTACCCTGCTCTGAAAGTCGCAAAAAAACTGATTTCCTACGAAGAGGAGCTAATGAATCATGCAACAAAACTCGGTTAATGCCTATACAGCAATTCAAAAGGAAACTTTGAGCGGACGAGAACTTGAGGCTTCGGTTCTTTCTCGTGCCGGACTAATGCTGAAAAGTGTCAAGGACAACTGGGATGCTCCCGATCGTAACCAGAAGCTGCAGGATGCGGTAAAATTTAATCAGAAAGTCTGGAGTTTTTTTCAGGCAGAGCTGTCCGATCCTGAAAACCCTCTTCCAAAAAATCTTCGAGAAGATATTCTGAACCTCAGTATTTTTATCGACAAGCGTTTGTTCGAGGTAATGGCTTTCCCCGATCCCGAAAAGCTTGCTATTGTCATCGATATCAATTTTAATATTGCCTCCGGGTTGAGAACAAAACCGGGAGAGTAAGCATAATATATTCATACCTCTTTTAAATGTAATCCTTTGGGGCCGCCTCAAAGGATTATTTTTTTGTAGTTTGCAAAATCATCTAACGCGGCATGTATCCGGGTCATTACTTCACCCCAATCCCCAGGCTGTTTCTGTCGAAAGATCCGCATGGTCGGATACCAGGGAGAGTCACTCCGTTCAAGCAGCCAACGCCAGTCCGGAGCGAACGGAAGCAAAATAAATACCGGTTTCCCCAGTGTCCCAGCCAAGTGGGCAACCGCCGTATCAATACTTATGACCAGATCCAGCTGTTCGATCAGAGCAGCGGTGTCTGCGAAGTCATCAATTTGGTCCGTCAAGTCGATCATTCTTTCTGCCAGCGGAGATAGCTTGAGTTGATGCGTAGCTTCCCCCAACTGGAGAGAGAAATAATTTATGCCTGAAAACTTGGCAAACGACGATAAATACGTCAGCGGCAAAGATCGGAAACCGTCATTACGGTGAATACTGCTGCCAGCCCATACGACCCCGACTCTAGAACCTGAATAGACTGATGTTTTCTGCTGCCATTTCGCTAACCGTTCGGCGGGAACCTCAAGAGAGAGACAATCTGGAATATTTTGCAAGGTTGTACCCAAAATTCTGGGAAGTGTGAGAAGAGGGGCTTGATAATCATACGCTGGAAGTTGCTCACCAAAAGCGACAACAGACGTTACTCCTTTTAAACCTTGAAAAAGGGGTACTAACTGGGGGTGACACTCCAGCACGACATTCCCTTGGCAGCCAACCACCAGCGGTACATAACGGGCAAACTGGATGGCATCGCCAAAGCCCTGCTCAGCGTGCAGCAAAATAGTGCGACCTTTGAGCGGAGAACCATCCCACAGGGGGACATCCATATGTCGGCATGGGGAAGTAAAGTCGGGCTTTTGCCAGCGCCATTCATACTCCCGCCAACCTTCAACGTACCGACCCTGCAGCAGCAGATTAAGAGCCAGATTCCAGTGTGCCGCCGCAAAAGCGGGGTCGAGTATCAACGCCTTCCGGCAATCGGCTTCCGCTTCTGCAATATTCCCCAGCGCTTGCAGTGCTGAAGCCCGCGCGGTTAAAGGGACAGGCGACGATGTAAGCAGCTCTGATGCTCTTGAGAAACTGGCAACCGCCTCGGTAAAACGGCCGAGCGCCATCAGGGAATTGCCCAGATTATTGTGGGCCTCACCCATATCGGGAGCGACGTTGAGGGTATGCCGGTAACTGTCCACGGCCTCCACATAACGCATCAGGTCATGCAACACAGCGCCGGCATGGAGATGCAGAGTCGCGTTCGATGGATCGATATTAAGTGCCGCCTGAAAACGCACCAGAGACTCTGCAGCATTCCCGGCCTGCAATAATTCAGTGCCTTCCCTAAACAGCTGCTGCAGCTGATTGCTCCGGTTATCCATAAACGCCACCGCTATACAACCGTCAGGCTGTAGCCCCTTCCTTCCAGATAACCGACAATCTCCTTGATATGTTCATAACCCCGCGTCTCCAGTTCCAGAGAAACATCGGTCCGACCAATAGTCAAGGATTTCGAGCGGCGGTCATGGGTAATATGAAAAATATTGGCACGGGTGGCGGCAATATTTTCGGCAAGGATCGCAAGCGCACCAGGGTGATCATCCAGCTCTACGATTAGCTTGAGATAGCGGCCACCGGCAATAAGTCCTCTTTCAACCACCAGGGAAATGGTCTTTACATCGATATTACCACCTGAGAGCAGACAGACCGTCTTGCCTTCGAGATTCTGAATTTTCTTATTCAAGACAGCTGCCAGAGTGACCGCTCCCGCCCCCTCAACAAGCATCTTGGTCTTCTCCAGCAATGAAACGATCGCCAGAGCTATGGACTCCTCTTCAACCTGTACTATTTCATCGACAAGATTGCAGATCAAAGGAACCGTTCGTGTTCCAGGCAGTTTGACGGCGATGCCGTCGGCAAGAGTATCGTGAACCGACTGCTCTACAGGTTTTCCGGCCGCAAAAGAGGCTGTCATTGATGGGGCGGCGACCGATTCGACGCCAATAATTCGGACATTGGGCGCCCGCTCGCGTAGAGCCGCAGCCATGCCGGCAATCAGGCCGCCGCCACCGACCGGAATTATTATGTTACGCAGGTCAGGCAGCTCTTCCAGAATCTCCAGTGCGATGGTTCCCTGCCCCGCCATGACCAGATCATCGTCAAATGGATGCACGAACAGTGCGCCGCATTCCTGCTGCGCAGCTACGGCAGCCGCGCAGGCTTCATCGAAATTTCGACCTGTCAATACAACTTCGGCACCATAATCCCGAGTGGCCTGAACTTTCTGAGGCGGGGTTATTTCCGGCATATACACAGTTGCAAAGACACTCAACAGATCTGCGGAAAAGGCTACCCCCTGGGCGTGGTTGCCTGCCGATGCGGTTATGACACCGTTTTTTAATTTCTCCCGCGGCTGCGAGGTCATAAAGTTGAGCGCGCCTCTGATCTTGAAAGAGCCGGTTCTCTGCAGATTTTCGCATTTGAAATGCAATGGTATCCCGAGCTGTTCGCTGTAATAGTGAGAATAGATCAGTTCGCTGCGCCGGACACGCTTTTTAAGACGATCATATGCATCAGAGATAAGGTCGGTAAGTTGCATGCGGACATACTCCTCGTGATTTGAAGTCTGATAGTAACAGATGGGTCGATTCCGGTCAAACATACTTGGCAAGCGCACGGTTTGCTGGTACAGTTCTTTAACTCATACTCAGGAGGAATCATGGATCCAATTCACCATAGACTGATAATTTTAGGCGCCGGACCTGCCGGTTATACTGCTGCTATTTACGCTGCGCGAGCCAATCTTAACCCGGTTTTGATTACCGGCTTGCAACCAGGCGGACAATTGACTACAACTACTGAAGTCGATAACTGGCCTGGCGACCATGCCGGAGTCGAGGGACCGGAGCTAATGGAGCGGATGCGGCTGCACGCCGAGCGTTTCAACACAGAGATGATTTACGACCAAATTACAAAGGCGGACCTGAACAAGCGGCCGTTTCTATTGCAGGGCGATTCTGCCGTCTATAGTTGCGACGCCCTGATTATCGCTACAGGCGCCTCAGCCAGATATCTTGGCCTCCCCTCTGAAACGGCTTTCAAAGGGAAGGGCGTTTCGGCCTGCGCAACCTGTGACGGCTTCTTTTATCGCGGCAAGGATGTTGCGGTTGTCGGCGGCGGCAGCACTGCGGTCGAGGAAGCGCTTTATCTTTCAAATATTGCCCGGCACGTGACGGTTGTGCATCGACGCGAAGAATTCCGGGCCGAAAAGGTGCTGGCTGACCGCCTGATTGAGAAAACCAAAAAGGGCAATATCACCATTGAATGGAATCACCAGCTCGATGAGGTGTTGGGCGATGCAAGCGGCGTGACCGGAATGCGCATCCGCCACCGAAGCGGCTCCACCAAGGAGCTGACGCTGCATGGAATTTTCGTCGCCATCGGCCATTCGCCAAACACGACCATGTTTGAGGGGCAGCTGGAAATGCTGGATGGCTATATTCGTACGAAATGTGGAGGGTTCGAGGGCAATCTGACCGCCACAAATGTCAAGGGGGTCTTTGCGGCCGGAGACGTGCAGGACTTTACCTATCGCCAGGCCATCACTTCAGCCGGCAGCGGCTGCATGGCCGCCAAGGACGCCGAACGGTATCTGGATACGTTAGTAAGATAGAAATTATTCTATGCGGTTTTTGCGGAGAATAATTTCGTTAACGCACTTATCCTGTTTATCAGGGCTGGGGCATTGACTATGGCCGTCTGCGATAAAGATAAAGATCAAGATGAGCTGGGGAAACTTCTGGCGGATGTAAAACGCACTATCCGCGAGAATGATCTATTTATCCGTCATCTGAAGGAAGAGGCTTCGGGCTCCGATGAAACGGAGACGGAAGAAGAATCCGATAACGATGTCGGCATGGATGATGGAGGATATGAAGAGTTGTAGCAACTATAGTATAATTTTCGGAACAAAAAGGCCTTGATCGCAGTTTGATCAAGGCCTTTTTGTTATCCAGCAGATAATCCGTGCAGGGGATCAGTGCTGCTTATGCTCGCCTGCTGTTACATCCACACCGCTGGGGGCGTGACAGTCACTGCAGTTGGTCTTCATTATTTCGTTGCCAATGTCAACAGGATGCACAAATTCTTTAACCTGAGTCCCCTTGGGGATATTTTCCTGAGTCTGACTGACAACGGAATGGCAGAGGTTGCAGTCTTTGGGGATGATTTTTCCGGCTGCATTCTTGTGCTTGCCGTCATGACAACGGAAACAGCCGGGGAAATAAAAGTGGCCGATCTGTGTCGGATAAGCGCTCCAGACAACCTTCATCTTGGGGAAGAAGTTTCTGCCATATATCTGCTGAATCTGCTCTATAGCCTGTTTGATTGAAGCGGCCTTGCTCGTCACCAGGGCAGGGTAGTTTTTGGCGTAGTAATCCTGAATACCCTTGGCGATGGCGGCTTTCGCCTCTTCCGTAGTTTTGTACGGCTGCTCCAACAGTTCTCCACTGATCTTTTTCAGGTACGGCAGAGACGGGTCAAGCTTTCCGGCAACAAAACGGTGGTCCATCTCCAGACTGGGAGGATTAAAGGAGTGGGCTGGACGGGTGTGGCAATCGATACAATCCATAACCCGTTTTTCATGTTTTGCCAGCTCTTCCTTTGTCACCGGTTTTTCGATGCTGACGAATTCATCCAGAGTGCCATCCGCCTTTTTAACCGCTACATACGGAATGTCCATCCGCTTTTCATCGGTGGCTACATAACTAACTTCCCTACCGATATGCCAGTGAATACCCGAAGAATTCGGTGCACCGGGCGTGCCGCCGATCTTGATCAACATCTGGGTCTCACGACGGGTATTTTCCTCGTTGGGAGCATTGTGTGAAAAAATCTTGTAGCGTGCCGCGACAAATTTTTCAGGCCAATGGCAGCGTTCACAGGTACCGCGAGCAGGACGAAGGTTATGAACCGGAGTTGGTATCGGCGTCGGGAACGTTCCGGTCAAAACGGAATAGAGCTGCCTGGTGCCGTTAATTTTTGCTTTGACATAGTAGTTAAGACCCGAACCGACGTGACACTCGACACAACGTACCCTGGCATGGGGAGATTGCTGCCACGCCGTATTCTCAGGTTCCATCGGTACGTGGCACACTTCTCCGCAAAATGTGGTTGATTCAGTAAACTCAAAACCTTTAATCGTAGTAACACCGATAACCGCAAAGAAAACCACCGTCACCAATGCGAAGAAAATAGTCAGACGGAGTTTTTTAGGATCATTCAAGTCCAGGCGAGGTAACGGAGGAATGTCCACATCGGGGTATTTACGGTGTTTGTTGCGCACACGCCAGGCGCCAAAATATGTCAACACACCCCCAAACATGACACAGGCCGGCAAAAGAAATAATGTAATTATTTCCAGATAAGGGTTCTCAAACCCCATAAATTCTTGCAGAGCAATAAACAGAACAATCACCAGCGCTGAAACTGCCGAGATGAACATACCCAGCAAACTGATGGGATTCATGTAATACTTTTCAGCAGATATTATTTTGCGTGTATCGTTTTGACGTTCTTCCATTTATTCCTCCCGGTCTTGGCATATCTTGCGAATAGCGCAGTATTTGCGTTACTTAGCGAGATTAATATGTGCATAAAATCGCCCTTTGATATCATGTATACAGTAAAATAACAACCTAAAAACAGTTCTATCTTAATAAATGGATGCTATACGGATCCATTTCTGGCAAAATCACCATACGATCAATCAACCCTGTTGACAAAACCTGGCAACGCAATTATTTTAAACGCTGTTATATTAATCCAATTATTATGATTTATGTTTCGTTGCAAGGGGCTCTTTTGTTATACACTCTGTTTTATTTGTCTGGTACAAGCGCGCATTACAGGAGGTAAAAAGATGACTCAACCGGAACTGACCACCGAAGACCGTGAGAAAGAGCTGACTGCCCGTCTTCAGGCCATGGAACAGCAATTGGAGCGACTGACGGCTCGCCTCGGCGAGGGGGATGCCGCCGGACCAGACGTGGCTGCCGCTCCGGCTAGTAACCAAAACTATCCTCACGAAAGTATCTCCGATGTTTCGGAAGAGGTGTTGAATTGGGCGAGTCGCACCGCTCTTATGCCGCGCTTGGCTACACTCTGTTTCCTGCTTGTTGTCGCCCTCATCTTCCGTACCATTACCGACAGCGGTCTCATAAACAAACTTATCGGTTCAGGCCTGGGCATGAGCTACGCAGCCATTTTGATGATTGTCGGCTATTACAAATACAGCAAACAAAGTCCACTTGCTCCGGTATTCGCCGCCTGCGGTGCTATCTTGATGTCTACCATTGTTGTGGAAACACATGTCCACTTCCAATCGTTGCCACTCGTCCCGGCATATTTGATTTTGGTAGTTACCGGAATTGCCATGGCGCTCATCAGCCGTCGATTCGATGCGTTTACGCCCATATCAGTCGGCACTCTCGGCATGTGCTTTGCCGGAGCGGCGATAGATTATCCACACCCTTTCTTCCCCTACCTCTCTCTGGTACTCTTAGCAGCAAACGTGCTCGCCTATTTCGCAGCGCAGATGAAGCGCTGTGGATGGCTGCGCTGGTCGGTTGTTTTTGTCAGTATATTCATGCTGCAGCTCTGGGGATTCAGACTTGGTTATGAACTGAGACGGGGGGAAATACCTGCTCCCGAATTGGCTCAATCCTGGTTCCTTCCCGTATTGGCGGTTTTCGCCTGTACCTACTTCGTATTTGCCCTCCTGGGCATAATTGCGAGGCAGTCGGAGCGGATCACCCGTTTTGATGCGGCGCTTCCTACCATCAATTCACTCTGGGCATTTTCCATGGCGCTATATGTTGTTAATGCAAAAGGTGAAGGTGCGGCCCTTCTAGGAATTATTGGCACTGTGATCTCAGCCCTGCTACTAGGTATTAGCTTCTGGCTGGCACAACGGTCGAAGGGGGGCGCTCCCGGCGCCGGCACATTCACCCTTGCCTGCGGGGTGCTTCTGGCATTGGCATTGCCGTCTGTAACCGGAAAACTCATCTTTTCTTTGCCGATCATTTCCGCGGTAGCTATCTTTATGGCTGTAATGTCACGTTCCTGGGGGAGCGGAACCGTTAGGCTCGTCACCTACCTGTTTCACATTTACAGCGGCATTGCTCTCGCAATAGTGCTGAACGGAAATTCTCCGGCCGCCTTGGACGCTGTCAATATTCTTCCAGCCGGCCTGCTGGCATTCATCATACTGTACCAGTATCTGTGGTGCCGCTGGTGCCCCCCCTCCCCCGAGTACTCGTTTTTCGGGCGCCTTGACCCGCATGACCGCAATGCCGTTTCACTGTTGCTGGTAGGGTTGTTGAGCGGTTTTTTCATGATGCGTTGTGCTATCTATCAGACCCTTCAGATCTTTTATGGATCAGTTTCACCGGATGCCTTCCGTTGCGCTCAGTCGGTACTCGTCAATACCGCTGCTATTGCCTTGATTGCGCTGGCCTATCTGCGTCACTCCAAGGAGTTCAGAAATGTTGCGATTTTTGTTACAGTCGTAGGAGGGATCAAGGTGTTTGCCTACGACCTTCTCGGTACCCATGGCTTACCGCTTGTATTTAGTGTGTTTTCATTTGGGGTAGCGGTCGCCGTGGAATCCGTTGCGCTCGGGAAATGGACTAATCAAGCAAATGAGCAGATCACATCGGAGGAAATATACTGATTTTGTTCGAAGATACAGGCTGTGGCGGCAACCAGCGGGAAAGCATATCACTCAACTGCAACGTTGAAAACGGCTTGGTAAGGTAGTCATCCATACCGGCGTCAAGGCATGCCTGCCGGTCACCCGTCATGGCATGAGCCGTGAGGGCAACAATTACCAGGTGGCTGGGCCGACCCTCTTCGGTAAGGGCGGCGGCGTTCATGGCGGATTGTTCTCGCTCCCGCACCCTGCGCGTCGCCTCGTAACCATCCATCTCCGGCATCTGGCAGTCCATCAGCACAAGATCGTACGCTTTACGCTCGATAGCCTCCAGTGCTTCCCTGCCGTTCCAGGCAGCATCTACCCGACAACCCAGATTTTCGAGCATAATCCGGGTCATTTCCTGGTTTAACGGCACATCCTCCACCAGGAGGACCGCTGCGTCGATCGGGGGAAATTGCCTCTGGCCAACGACTTCCACTGTTTGTCCGTTGGCCGCTTCCGGCTGTGCGTTCACGGTCCCGAGCAGTGCCTGCAGTAGCTGCGACTGGCGAACGGGCTTGCTCAGACATGTCTCAATCCCGGCAAAACCGATCTTTTCCCCATCGGCCACATTTCCTACCGATGTGAGCATTATCAAATGTGCGCCCACCGTAGCCGGGTCCGCCTTAATATTCCGAGCCAGTTGCATGCCGTCCATTTCAGGCATCTTCATATCCAGAATGGTGACTTTGAATGGGTCGTCCATGGCAGCACCAAGCAGGGCAAGCGCTTCAGCGCCGCCATTGGCTGCAACGCCCCGCATGCCCCAGGAGTTTACTTGGCACAACAGTATCTCCCTGCTGGTCTCATTGTCGTCAACAACCAGCACCCGCTTCCCTGCGAGGTCGGCCAGACAGGAAGAATCGCCGATTTTGGCATCATGCCGTTTCAGGCGAACAGTAAAACTGAATGTCGAACCCCGGCCTGGCATGCTTTCCACATCGACACTTCCCCCCATAAGTTCGGCGAGCAGTTTTGATATGGACAGACCAAGCCCGGTGCCGCCATAACGGCGCGTCATGGAGTCGTCCGCCTGTGAGAATCGGGAAAAGATCCTTTTCTGGGCCTCCTCGCTTATGCCTATTCCGGTATCCCGGACAGTGCAACGGAACAGGAGCGTCTCCGCGCCGCTGTCTAAAAGCGTCACCCTGACGTCCACTTCACCCTGTTCTGTGAATTTGAGCGCATTGTTGATGAGATTGATAAGTATCTGCTGCAGTCTCACGGCATCTCCAACGACCATCGTCGGGATGTTGGATGGGATATGGCTGACCAGTTCGATTCCTTTTCGCTCGGCTTGTTCGGCAAAAAGCTCCACCGCATCCGCCACCGTTTCATGGAGATCGTAAGGGAGGCATTCCAATTCAAGCTTCCCCGCATCTAATTTGGAAACGTCAAGGATGTCGTTGATAACGGTAAGAAGTATCCCTGCCGATGAATGTACCGTTTCCGCGTAATGTCGCTGCCGTTCATTCAAACCGCTGCCTAGAAGTAGTTCGGTCATACCGAAGATCCCGTTCATCGGGGTACGAATCTCATGGCTCATGTTGGCGAGGAACTGGGATTTGGCCTGGTTGGCGGTTTCGGCCACGTCCTTGGCCTGCTGCAGGGCAACAAGCTGTTTGTTCCGTTCCGCAATGAGCCTTTCCAGATGTTCCCGATTGTGTACCAGATCGGCATTTGCACCCTTAAGGTCTGTGCTCAGGGACTCCTTTTCGATACTTGACCGCAGATAGTCGTCTATCCATAGGCTGGTCGTTCGAGAGGCATACACCATCGCCGCGGCATATACAAAACCAAGTATACCGGCCAACCTGGACGCAGGCAGATCCCCCTGCAGGAGCCTCACGGAAGCTGGTATCAATGTAGGTATGAGATACACCAAGTACACGGGCCAGATGGGAGAGAGAAAAATGACGGCCCCACCCGCCATGGCACAGAGCACAAGGGTAAGGAACAGCTGATCGATTGAGGAAGTCGGAAAGAGGTAAAAAGCGGCAGCGCTCCAGAGTACTCCCTGGCAGAACGCTCCCAGTATCAGATTTCTCCTCCAGCAAGTACTGCCGGCTGTGCCGGGTGGTTGCCTTTTATGGCGATAAAAATCCACAAAACGGACAATGACAACGAACACTACCGAACACCACCAAAATCCAAAACTCGACCGCGAACCGGGTGTGGCAAGAGACACCGTAATCCCGGTGGCCACAAATAAATTGACCAGCAAGCCGGTTGGAAGGTGTTTATAAACTAGCTCGACCTTCCTTTCGGAGATGTTACGCTGATCTGGCAATGAGCTGTTACTGCTGGTCATGTTATTATCCTAGTCCCGTTAAACATGAGCATATATCAACTAAAAAAAACTGCCTGATGTCTCGCAAAGCCGTTTTCAGCCTACTATAAATTACCTGACTCATCAAACAATAATGAAATTGAATATGTTGCATTATCAGCTATTGTACTCATGATGGTACATCATTACTAGTCTGGCCCGGTTTTCCAGACAGATCTGGCATAATTCACCGGCATCCCGCCATACCTCGCCGGCCAGCCATTCCCCCGCTTCGGCATACAGAGAACGGGCAGCGTTTTCATCAAACTCCTTACCACAGAGTGTACAATTTTTCATGACTGTACCCCTTCCCCGGCACCAGAACGTTCGTACTCGCGCCGCAACGCCGCCTGGTCCGCCGTGCCGATGACACTCCAGGGCAGCACTTCATCCGCACCGATCGTACGCTGCACATACCAATCCGTATCAATTCCACAGGTTTTCGCCGCTTTTTTCAGGTTCGCTCCACCGGCCATTTCGACCAGCAGCGACGACAAACGGCGGTCGCCACGCGACAGCAGCGCCTGCAGATATGATTCGCGCAGGCTTTCGACCTTCAGCTTGACGTTGGACAGCCGTTTTAATCGGGTCTCCAGCAACTTTACCTTGCGTTCCAGCAGTGGGAGCGGCTCCATGCCACACCACTGAAACGGCGTAAACGGCTTGGGAATGAACGGGTTGACCGACACCGTTATTTCGCCCAGACGCTTGTTGGCACGCCCCCGCTCGATGACCCGCTCGCGGATCGTTTCGATCAACCGGACCATCTCGTCAAGGTCGGCATCGTTTTCGCCAGGCAGACCGATGATGAAATACAGCTTCAGATTGAGGATGTCGCGAACGATCAACATCTCGCAGGCCTCCATTATCTGCGCTTCTGTCAGGTTCTTGCGAATCGCGTCGCGCATCCGCTGCGACCCCCCTTCCGGAGCAAGCGAAATCGTTTTGTGGCCGCTGGCGATCAGGGCGTCGAGCATATCGGCATCAATCCGGTCGATGCGCAGCGATGATACCGATACCTTGGCCCCCTTATCAACGATATAGCGGCAGAGCCGCCCGATTCCATCATAATCGGACACCGCCGCGCCTACCAGCCCTACCTTGCGGCGATGGGAAAGCCCGGCGTCGATCAATGCGACAATGTTGTCAAATGGCTGCTGACGAAAAGCTCCATAAATAAACCCCGAACTGCAGAAGCGGCAGCCACGCGGACAGCCCCGGCTGACTTCAACCAGGAACATATCGCCGAATTCGGTATTTTCGGTCAGTATCTGCGAGGAGGAAGGATCGTGCTGGGCAAGACAGACTGGCAAACGGGTCACCGGAAACGGAGCGTCGGTTTCTACATCGTATCCGACCAGCGTACTCTCATGATACCGAGGCTTATATAAAACCGGAATATATACACCGGAAATAGCAGAAAGCGCGTTCAGCAAACCGAAACGACCGTTATCTACAGGTGAAAGCAGAGTTGCAATCAGTGCGGGGAGGACAGTTTCACCCTCGCCGATGCAGATGGCATCAATAAAATCGGCAACCGGCTCAGGGTTGATGAAGAAGGCGGCGCCGCCGGCGATTACCAGCGGGTCCGATTGGCTGCGCACACTGGAATAAAGCGGGATTCGCGCCAGATTCAGAATCAGTGGGATATTCAGGTAATCCGGCTCGAACGAGGTGGAGAAAGCGATCAGATCGAAATCGGACAAGGGCTTTGACGATTCCAGCGAAAGAAGCGGTGTGCCGCTGCGGCGGTACTCTTCGAGTTCTTCCCGGTCCGGAAGAAAACTTCGCTCACAACGGATACCGTCCGCACCGGCCAGAAGCGCATAGGCCGTCTGAAAGCCAAGACTGCTCATGCCGGTCTGATAACGGCTTGGAGACACAAGACAGACTGAGAGTTGCCCTACCCGACCATGCGAGTGGAGGTGAGTTTCCGCCTTAAGCAAGGCTCTGTGGCTGTTCCGGATGTTGTGGTTCATCGTTGATTGTCCGCCATGGCAACAGGAATCATAAAAAAACGCCGCTGAAAAGCGGCGTTACGGTTATCATATCAAATTTTACAAAAAATTATCATACTTTTGAAAGCGTAACGTACTGCGGGAACTGAGCAGAGCTGGCCAGAGAGTTTACGGCGACATCCACAAAGTGTGCCGGCACAAACAGAGCGCCCCGCTGGAGCTGCTCGGAGACACGCGCTTTCAGGGTTACAGTTCCGGTATCAGAGGTGATCGCAAGAGCATCTCCGGCTGTTACGCCAATTGCGGCGGCATCCTCACGGGAAAGCTCCAGATAAGCTTCGCCAACCACCAGCAGATTGTTCTCCGACATGGTCGTCATCGAGCCGTTATGATGCAGCACCGGCCCGATGGTCAGCGCAAACGGACGTGAAGCTGCGGGAGGAAGAAGCGGGGCCAGCGGCGCGGATACAAATGTTGCCGTGCGGTTTTTATTGCGTCCCATTTTGCACCCGTCGTGATCGCATACTTCGCTATAGAGTCCCGTCAAGACGGTTATCTCTTGGTGCAGCGCATCAAGCGTTGCTGCTCCGCCAACTTTCGAGGCAACCAGGTTGTGCAGAACCAGCAGAATATCGGCATCACTGCGGGCAGCGCCGGCCGGCTTAACGGCAGCGGCAAAGCATTGTACCCGATTATCTACCGATGTGAACGAACCGCTCTTTTCGGCACCGGTCGCGGCAGGGAGAACGACATGCGCCAGACGGGCGGTGTCGGTCATAAAGAGATCCTGAACTACCAGAAAATCCAGCTTTTTCAGGGCATTCAGCACACGGGTACGATTCGGCATGAAGTGAAGCGGGTCGCTCCCCATGACGTACAGCGCCTTGATCTGGCCGGCTTCAATCGCGTCGATAATCTGGAACAGATCCTTGCCGGCAATCGCCGGAACGGCGGCATTCCAGGCAGAGCTGAATTTTGCCGCGGCATGATCATAGGTATGGTAACCGGGGAGGTACTCGGGGCAGACTCCCATGTCCAGCATCCCCTGGGTATTGTTTTTCTCATCCAGCGGATAAATACCGGCACCCGCATCGGTGACGGCACCGGTCAGCAGCGCCAGATCGATAACCCCCGCAACTCCGTTCCTGCTGTCGGCGGAACGAATAATATCGGCACCGTAGATTACCGCGGTACGACCACCGGCACTTATCATCCCGGCAGCTTCGCGAAGCTGAGCTTCGGATACTCCGCATATTTCACTGATACGTTCAAATGACAGAACATCCAGCGACGACTTAAGAGCTTCCAGCTCCGTCACGTTTTCTGCCGTGGCGTGTCCCTCGGCCATCACGGCCTTGGCAAGTCCGGCAACCAGCCATGCTTCACTGCCGGGGCGACACTGCAGGAATGCATTGGCAAACTTGTTCATTGAACCAGCACGGCTGCCGGCCAGCACCAGCTTCGCATCGTTTTTCGTGGCGGCCTGTATGACGCGGTAGGCAAAACCGGGGGATTCGGCCTTGAGATCGGCGCCGATCACAAGAATTGCGGTAGCCTTCTCAATAGCCTCCATCCCGAAAGTGCCGCCACTGTAACCGAGCATTTCCCATTGAATCACCTGCGCAGGGAGATAACCGAGGCGTGCTTCGGAATCGATATTGTTGCTCCCGAGGGCACCGCGCATAAATTTCTGGAAGAGGTAGCTTTCTTCGTTGGTCACCCGCGGAGAGCCGATACCGGCAATAGCGCCTCCGCCGTCAGCAGCGGCGATATCCTTGAGATGTGCGGCGACAGTCCCAAGCGCCTGGTCCCAGGTCGCTTTTTTCAGTGTACCTGAGCCATCCTTAACAAGGGGGGCGACCAAGCGGGACGGATCATTGAACGCCGCATAACCGAACCGGCCGTTGATGCAGAGGTTACCCTTGTTGTAGCCGTCATCGGAGCTGGTAACCCGGTCAATCCGGCCAACCTTGGCATGATATTCAATCTGGCAGCCGGACGCGCAGAAAGCACAGACACTCTTGGTGACTTTGAAAGCCCATGGGCGGCCGCGAAACTTGAACGGTTTGCTGATCAGGGTGCCGGTCGGACAGACGCCGATGCAGTTGCCGCAGAAGTCGCAGTCAAGCGGCTCGCGGGTCAGGGTATCGATAATCGTATTGTCGCCCCTATCGACAATCTCAATCGCTTCGCGACCAACGACCTCACGGCAGACCTTGACGCACTTTTCACAGAGGATGCAGCGATTCGGATCGCTCTCCAGCAGTTTCCAGTCATAGCGGATCGGCAGGCGCTCCAGCTCGGCACCGTAACTGTTCTTGTCAACCTTTAGAGAGAAGCAGGTATCCTGCAGGTCGCACTCACCACCGGCGTCACAGATCGGACAGTCCAGCGGATGATTGACCAGCATCAGCTCCAGCGTTTTCTTCCGGGCAGATTCAAGCTCCGGAGATGTTGTGGTTACCACGATGCCGTCTTTAACCGGGGTGTTGCAGGCGGTCATGAACCGCTCGACACCTTCGACTTTGACCACACAGATACGGCAGGCGCCGGTGGTCGAGACCTTCTTCAGCCAGCAGAGCGTCGGGATCTTGATTCCCAGTTCCGCAGCCGCCTCCAAAATGGTACTGCCGACAGGCACCGTTACCTGTGTGCCGTCGATGGTCACTGTTGCCGTAGTTTTCTTGTCGCTGGACTCTGTATGTGCCATGCCATATATCTCCAATAAATTCTAAAATACTGTACTGACTAGTACCTTGTAACGCTTATTACTTCGGAAAGTCCCCCCGCCCCTTGCGGGAGGGGGCTAGGGGGTGGGGGAAGCAGCAATGTACCAATTCCATGGCAACCTCCCCCCCCTCCCTAACCCTCCCCCGCCAGGGGGGAGGGGATTGTTTATGCGTTGAGTTTAAGTGTTCCAGCGTACTGGACTATAGTGTTACCATTGCCATGCGGTAGCACCGCAGACACCTATCCGCCTCGATCTGCGCGGCGCTGTCACTGAAACCAAGTTCAACCTCACGGTAGTTCCCCTTAGCGGCACGTTCCCGGCCATGCACCTCTTTCTGATTGGCGCGGTCGCTGGAATCGAGCCAGGGCACTTTTTCACTCTTGTCGTAGACACCCAAATAGGTCAGCAGGTCATCGAAGATATCCTGTTCGGAGAGATACGCCTTCCCCTCTTCCAGCCAGCGCTGGATAACCAGGGCGGCGCGATGAGCGTTGCCGATACAGGCAACAACCGTCAACGGGCCGATTTCGGCATCGCCGCCGGCGAATACGCCGTCGCAGTCGGTGATCAACGAACGGGACAACATGTTGCCCATGCCATCCTTCAGATCTTTGCCGTCGGCATCCTTCAGAGACAGATACTTGGTGACGACCGTGTTCCACTTGGTGATATCGATCCCCATGTCAGAAGGAATGAAACTAAGATCGGGATCCTGGCCGATGGCCGGAATAACCGTATCGCACTCTACAATGAATTCGCTCCCCGGTACCGGTTCGGGACGACGACGACCCGAGGCATCCGGCTCACCCATAGCCATCCGGACACATTCAACGCCGATCACCTGTTCATTGGCATCAACGACAATTTTTGTCGGTAGCACCTGAAACTCGAAGCGGACCCCTTCCTCATCAGCGCCGTCCACCTCCCACACATCAGCCGGCATCTCCTTGCGGGAGCGGCGATAGAGCAGGATCGACTCTTCAGCGCCTTCGCGCAGGGCAACACGGACACAGTCAATGGCGGTGTTGCCGCCGCCGACCACGCAGACCTTTTTACCCATGCCGGTCGAACGTCCCATGTAGGCTTCACGCAGAAAGTCGATCCCGCCGGTCAGAAAGCCCTTATACCCCTTGTCTTCGCCCTCGACACCCATCGGCTTGGAACGGTGTGCTCCAGGCGCCAGGAATACCGCATTATATTTCTGTTTAAGCTCCGGCAGCGAGATATCCTTACCGACGCGGCAGTTGTAAATAATATTCACGCCAAGCGCCTGAACAATATCGATGTCGCGCTGCAGGATGTGGCGCGGCATACGATAAGCCGGAATTCCGACCGCGATCATTCCACCGCCGAATCCTTCAGGAAGCGCTTCATAGATCGTACATTGATACCCTTCCAGCGCCAGATAATAGGCACAGGCTACGCCAGCCGGGCCGGCGCCGACTATCGCCACGGTTTTGTCCTTTTTCGGCTTGGTCTGCGTCGGCGGGATGATGTTGTGCTGCCACTCATAATCCGAGGCGGTCCGTTTCAACACCATTATGTTGATTGCATCATCGACATTTTTACGGCGGCAGGCGGTTTCGCACGGATGCGGACAAACGCGGCCGCAGACGGCCGGCATCGGCATGTTTTCCCGGATGGTCGCCAAGGCCTCACTGTACTGATAGTTTTTTATCTCTTCGATATATTTAGGAATATCTATATGTGACGGACATTTGTCCATGCAGGGCGCGGTAATTTTGTGGATATAGCTGTCCGGAACAGGCTTGATGGCGCGGCGCTCGTGCAAGCGGGCAACGAACTCTTCACGATAGTTGGTAACCGCATCGAAAACCGGCACAGTGGCGCTTTGACAGAGGGTGCACTTGCAGTTTTTCAGCAGTTCGGCAAGGTCTCCAACCGTATCAAGATCGGCTTCGGTCGCATGACCGCTCAGAACGTTCTGAAACAGGTCCATCAGCACCTTGGTCCCTTTTTTGCCCGGAGTGCATCTGCCGCAGCAGTAGAGGGTCTGGACACGCTTCATATATTCCGCCGTCATCGCCGGAACATCGACGTCTCTGTCGAACATAATAATGCCGTCCCACCCCATAAACGCCCGCAGCGGACGCTGACCGTCAAAAGCAACCGGCAAACGGTAGCTGACCGCCTGCGGTTCTCCGGTAACATTTCTATTATCGACTCTGTTTCCGCCCCACGTGGAAAAAACGACCTGTGCCACAAAAACCTCCGCCAACCAACCCGGATACCGAGTTAAGTACTCGCAATTATTGAATAAATATATTTTCGGGAATTGTATACAGTATGCATGATTATCACAATAACACCTTATAAATCAAGGAAAAAACAGCTGAACATTTCACTGTACCACCAACCGGTTTTACCTTTTACTCTTAGTGTGCTATACGCATAAGCAGACTCTGTTTTCTATTCTCAATTACGGGAGAAATAAATCACATGGCAGATCATACTAGTCTCGATAAAGCATTTCATTCACTATTCGAAATCAATATGGGCATCAAACCAGGCGAGCGGATACTGGTGTTCAGTGACATCATCCGCCCTGACGAGACTCCGTCGGCGTCCGATCTCGATCGGCGGACACGACTGAACGCCACTGCACGGGTTGCCGCCGACTTTGCAGCAGCGGTGTACGGCAACGGCGGTTTCGTGCAATTCCCCGCCACCCCCGCTTCGGGAGCCGAGCCACCGGAGGCGCTATGGCTTGCAACATTCGGTGACAGTATTATTGCGGTATTGAAGGCAGATGACTTACTGACAAAACTGCTGGCGAAGGCGGCTTCTCCGGACGAGATCGCCCAAGCCAGAGAAATTGTCCTGGAATACAGAGGGGACGTTGCCGACATCATCATCGCGCTGGCAAACAACTCCACCAGCCACACCCGCTTCCGCGCGCTGGCCTGCGCCGCCGGATGCCGCTTCGCCAGCCTGCCGCATTTCGACCCGGAGATGTTCCACACATCGATGACTGTGGACTGGGACGCATTGGCCGACCGTACCGCGCGCCTCGTGGAAGCAGTCAACAAAGCCGAATGGATCCGCGTCACAACCCCCAACGGCACCGACATGATGATCTGCAAGCAGGGGCGAAATGCCGGGGGTGACGACGGGATGCTGACAGCACCCGGAAGCTTCGGCAATCTGCCGGCAGGCGAGGCCTACCTGGCGCCGCTAGAGGGGAAAAGCCACGGTGTGATGGTCATCGAATGGGGGCCGACTCGCAAACTGGACGAACCGCTCCGATTAACGGTCGAAAACGGCGTTGCGGTAAAGCTTGAGGGGAACGACAGCCACCGCGCCAAGCTGGAGGCCAGATTCGCCGAAAACGTCAACTGCCGCAACATCGCCGAGCTCGGCATCGGCACCAATGACAAGGCCAGCCGTCCGGACAACGTACTTGAGGCGGAGAAGATTCTTGGCACGATCCACATCGCCCTGGGGGACAACACCGGTTTCGGCGGCACGGTCAGCGCACCATTTCACGAGGATTATGTTTTTTATCAGCCGACCTTGACGGCGATTATGGAGGATGGGAGTGAACGGATTATTATCGATGCAGGAAGTATGTTGGTATAAATGTAATTACAGCCATCAAGTTGGCAAAGTTAAAAACCAGAAAATGTCCCGGAGTAAGCCCGACTTTCAATAATGGTTGATTAAAATTGGATTCTGATTTGCTCTCTGTTGTAAAATCAGCTATTAATGAGAGAGATAATTACCGAAAAAGCGAGGGTAAAACCATGAACTTTATAGTTGAACTTTACCGCCGGCTAACGGTTCGGTCCCGAATCATTCTGCTCTGTTTCTGTTACAGTTTTTGCATCATCGTTGCTGTAGTTGCAGGGCGCTCTCTATCGTTAAATTTTGCCATTGTCTCAACCGCAGTTTTTGTCCTAATGGGGGGAATATTCAGCGCACTTCTGTTCTGGTCAATCAATGAGCCCCTCCAGCGCATTCTGGCCTTTCTTTCAAAAATGACCGATGGAGACCTGACGCAACAAATTTCCGCCAAACGGAACAATGAGATAAGCACAATCATCCGCTCTATTGCAAGTCTGCAGAAGACCATGCGCGATATTATATCTCATATATCGCAGTCATCCGAAAAAGTTGCCGCAGAGTCCCGGATGCTACAACAAACAGCAGATCAAATTGCCACAGGTGCTGAGGAAGTTGCGGCCCAAACTGCGACTGTCGCTACTGCTGGTGAAGAGATGTCGGCAACCTCTGGTGATATTGCGCAGAACTGCCAGATGGCGGCCGAGGGCGCGCAACGTGCTTCTCAGTCTGCACAGAACGGGGCACAAGTAGTAGAAAAAACAGTAACGGTTATGAGCCAGATCGCCGATAGAGTTCAAAACTCAGCCAAGACTGTTGCAAGTCTTGGTGAACGCTCCGACCAGATAGGAGCGATCATAGGTACAATTGAAGATATTGCCGACCAGACGAATCTTCTTGCGTTGAATGCGGCTATTGAAGCTGCCAGGGCCGGTGAACAAGGGAGAGGGTTTGCGGTAGTTGCGGATGAAGTCCGCGCATTGGCGGAACGGACTACGAGAGCCACAAGAGAAATAGGTGAGATGATCAAGGCTATCCAGAGCGAAACAAAAGGTGCTGTTGCCGCCATGGAGCAAGGCGTTCAGCAGGTTGAAGCGGGAACAATTGAGGCTGAAAAATCAGGCCGTGCTTTAGAAGATATTCTCCAGCAGATTAACGATGTGGCAATGCAGGTTAACCAAATAGCAACGGCGGCCGAGGAGCAGACAGCCACTACCAGTGAAATTTCAAGTAACATGCATCAAGTTACCGATGTCGTACACCGGACCTCTCAGGGTGCCCATGAATCCGCTGCTGCAGCAACGCAACTACATGGCAATGCTGAAGAACTTCAAAGGCTTGTTAGCCGGTTTAAGTTATAATGATAACGCTTTGAAAGGGGAGATATCACTATGTTCAGATTGAAACTGACTTTCAAAGTGTTGGCAATCCTCGGAATTACTCTTACCTTAGGCCTTGCCTCCATGGGAATAATTGCCATGTGGTTGCAATACAATTCAACCATGGATCTCCAAGTAAAAAACGTTCTGAACGTAACTTCCATAATAATCAAGGATATTCAAGATGAAATGATGAGGGGCGAGGCCAAGGAGGTTGCCACTTACATTCGTGAAGCCAAGAAAAACCAATTTGTGCGGGACTTGAAGGTTTTCAGCATCGATGGAAAAGAATATGGCACAGCCGTGGCAGCCGCACCGAATGCCCATATCATGCAGGCGCTTCAAAACGGCAAAAGCATCCAGTTTAATACCATAGAACAAGGCATCCACACATTAAGCATTGCGTCCCCAATAATCAATGAGGAAAGATGTCATCAATGCCATGATCCCGGGCCCAAATACCGGGGTGGCATTCTGGTGACAACTTCTATTCAGGATGGGTACAACAGTGCCAGAAAGCTTATCCTGGCGCTGTTGATTACAGGCGTGTTCTTTTTTTTCACTCTGCTCGGCAGCATTTATCTCTTTTTCAAAAAGGCAATCATACAACACATTGTCCTCATTGCTGATAAAGTCGATGAAATGGCGAATGGCAACCTTATGGTAAACATTGACCATGATAGTGGAGATGAGATTGGTGCTTTGTCCAGCTGTATTAACAGATTAATCGGTAAATTCAGGGACATAATCACGGAGGTAAAGGCGTCGGCCGACAAAGTGGCTTCAGGCAGCCAGCAGCTTTCAACCACTGCGATACAGTTGTCACAGGGTGCCACTGAGCAGGCAGCCAGCGCCGAAGAGATATCAGCCTCCATGGAAGAGATCGCAGCCAGCATCAAGCAGACCGCCGACAATTCCTCGCAGACCGAGAGAATCGCTATAAATAGCGCGGGAGACGCGAAGAACGGGGGGAAAGTCGTGGCTGAGACAGTTGTGGCCATGAAAGAGATCGCTATCAAGATCAACATCATTGAAGAAATTTCGCGTCAAACTAACCTGTTGGCGTTGAATGCCGCCATCGAAGCAGCCCATGCCGGTGAACACGGCAAGGGGTTTGCTGTGGTCGCTGGTGAAATCCGCAAGCTGGCCGAGAGGAGTCAGGCCGCTGCCACCCAGATCAGTGAGATCTCCGGCAGCAGTGTTAAAGTAGCCGAGGCTGCGGGGCATATGATGGAAAAGATGGTGCCCGACATTCAGAAGACCGCTGAACTTGTTCATGAGATCAGCATTGCCAGCAAGGAACAGAACATCGGCGCAGACCAGATCAACAAAGGCATCCAGCAACTGGATTCGGTCATCCAGCAAAACGCAGCAGTGGCGGAAGAGATGGCCTCCACCTCGGAGGAACTCTCAGGCCAGGCCGAACAGCTCAAGGACTCCATCTCCTTCTTTCATATCAACGGCAACATGCCGATTAATTCAATCACAAAAGCAATTTCCAACAGCAAACCTGCCAAAATTGGCTCCATCGCCCACATCAAAGCCAGGGGCGTTTAAAATTGCATCAAGTTTTGCCTATAAAACAGCCCTGAATATTGACCGCTAACTGCTAAACGGCTACATTCCTAACTCACATACTCCACAAAAAGGATTTGAATATGAAAATACTTGTCATAGAGGACGAAAAGAGAGTTGCAACGATTATAACGAAAGCCCTTGAAGCCAACGATTCCGGCTACCGGGTCACAGTCAGTAACAACGGTGTCGCCGGCCTTCAGCAAGCAACCACAGGCACATATGACCTTATCATCCTCGATCGCGGGCTACCTAAAATGGACGGCTTGACTGTTCTACGCAAGCTCCGCGAGTCTGGCAACAGCATCCCTGTGCTAATGCTGACAGCAAAGTCCGAAACAGACGACATTGTTGCGGGCCTCGACACAGGCGCTGACGACTATCTCAAGAAACCCTTTGAGATTGCAGAACTGCAGGCAAGAGTAAGAGCTCTGATCAGACGAAGTGGGCAAGATCTCGGTGCAATTATCGGCTACGCGGATTTGAAGGTCGATCCTATCATACACAAGGCCTGGCGCGCAGACACTGAGCTTACTCTTTCTGCAACTGAATACAGGATGATTGCTTACTTCGTCCGGAACGCAGAGACAGTGGTGACTAGACAGGATATTGTTGATAACTGTTGGAATGAGCCGCTTGAAAAGTTCTCCAACATCGTCGATGTGTACATCAACTACCTACGGAAGAAGGTAGATGGCCGCCCGTTCGTTAAGAAGCTCATTCACACAGTCCGGAACCAGGGCTACATCCTGAAAGAGGGGTAAGGAGAAATACGAGCCTAAGCGGAAAATGAGTTATAAATTGCTTCTCACTGTAACTAAAGGCATAAGTTGAGAAAGTAAAAAACCATAAAATTGCAATAAAGAGCCGCATTTAACCCCAAATTGATAGCGCGGCTCTTTTAAATAAAACCATAAAATTGCACAGAGTAGAAAATAAAAGCATAAGATGACAAAACAGATCGTGTGTGAACAGACACCCCCCCTTTCACAGGGCCTGTCAATGTTTCTGTGTAAACGGTTTTTAGGTTTTCTGAAGTTTAGCATTATTTAATCGCACCAGCGGCTTGGTTGGGTATTCTCATTGCGACAAGGATCTTCGCCATTTACCCTCACGAAATGCCTCAAGAAGTACCTTTGCTCTTCCTTTCCCTAAAGCATTAAAGGACAACCCTCGAAGAAAAAAATCATTGAGACCAGGTATGGTTGAAAATTCGGCTCGAGTAGCTTTGGCGTAGCCCATAGACCAGTCAGAGAATGTTCGCTTATCAATTGGTTCTTCAATCAGTTTGACTACTTTTGTATGTCGTTCATCTAATTCAATTTTTTTGTAAAGATTATGAAGGCTTTCTTCATTACCCTCAAGTACCTGAAAAAATGTTTCATCAATGTAAAGCAGCATGCCGGTAATGCCTAAATTTGCGTTATTCTTTCTTGAGATTGCGCAATCCGGTTTTTCTGGACAGTGAATCCGGTTTTGACTGGACAGTGAATCCGGAAATTACTGGACAGTATTTTTCCCCAAT
>CAIYDX010000010.1 GCA_903925005.1 uncultured Geobacteraceae bacterium | reverse complement strand
TAAACGTTCGGAAGAGATGTTCGACGAAGTCTATGTCCGCCAGAATACCGGTCTCGGCATGGCTAAAGCAATCGATCACTGATACTGTTAAATTCAGAAGTATGTGATATAGTGGGGATGGCTTCGGCCATCCCCTTTTTTTGTGGTTTGCTGGACAAAGCCTCAGAGATAAAGTTAGATAATCACATAAACAGGATACTTGCAAAAGATTGGATGCAAATGGAAACAGCGGCAATTCATTCGGCTAAGCATATTCTTTTCATAATTGGAATCATACTCTGTACAGGTTCTTTCAGCGGAATTTTGGCGCAGAAATTCAAGGTGCCTGACGTGGTTGTCTTTCTCTTGATCGGGATCGGACTGGGGCCGGAAATGTTGGATGTGATCAATGTCAGGGCCGATTCCAGCATTAATTCTTTTAGTAATCTCCCACCTTTAGTGGTGGATGCTTACTGGCTGGCTGGGAAACTGGGTTTATTCGTAGAAAAATTGTAAGTTTGTTGTGAATATTGGTACCGGCCAATATGCAAAACGATTATCTACAATTGCTTTAAACGATTTTATGAACGATAAAGTTATTTATGTGTCATAAAACAAGAAAGGGTAAGCAGAAAAATCTGCAAACCCTTTTGTAAATTCCTGGTAGCGGAGGCCGGACTCGAACCGGCATGAGGTTGCCCTCGGCAGATTTTGAGTCTGCTGTGTCTACCATTTCACCACTCCGCCAGAGTTGGTACTTATAATTCAGACGACATCGTACGTCAAGGATTATTGCAGTATGAACATCATTTGGCGGCCAGATCCGCAAGCAATTCATTATAAACAGCCAATGATTTGACGCGGGCACCCTGCTTCCTGGTAAGTTCTCCAAAGCTGTTCAATTTGCCGTTGAACGCCGCCGCTTTATTTCTCAAGGTATTGGTACTCTCGGAAATAAAGCTCTTCTCCTTAGGATCTATATCTTTTCGAAAAATTCCTTTCGCTTTATTCCAGTATTCATCCGTTCCGCTCATGTAGTGGTTAAGGCTTTCCAGAAATGATAGGGCTCCCGATGACAGATCTGAAACGGTTGCCAGCTTCATCTGAGCATCGTTCATATCTTTCAGCAATGCTGTGTCGGCAAAAGTCGATGCCTCGGCAATTTGCTTCTGATCAATCGGTTTTGAAGGATCTATGGCATCAACCATGACGATGAATTTCTGTGACGTTATCAGGTACGAATTGATGGCGACCGACGCGCTGTTAAGAGCAATCGTGAACTGTGCGGCAAATTTGGTGAATATGGATGCCTGTCCGGCGTAGGGGATCGGCAGCATTTTGCCGACTACCGCCGCGTATGAACCAGCCTTGAGATATTTGTTGTATCCGGCAAGGTTGAGATTCATCCAGCTGACGAACCCCTGAAAATCTTCCATCGACTGACGCTGCAGTTTTGCATCGGCGGCAATCTCTTTCAACTGCTGAAATTTCTTCTGGAAGAGGCGCTCTTCCGGTATATAGCGTCGTGTTTCGAACTCCTTCACGCGGGCGGTGAGAAACAGGTACTCTTGCTGCAATTTTAACGATTGCTCTTCAGCCGGAGTCATGGGGCCGCACGCATCTGCGGCCCAACCGGCTGGAACAGCAAGTAAAAATGTGAATAAGACAAAAAAGATGAACGGCGGTGAAATTTTTACGATCATGGAACAGGGCTCTTTTCGGGGTTTATCTGAATTAATAACCGGTTATCCGCGTTGGTATTCCGACAAAAACTTTGTCTTGTACTCCGGATACTGACCCTCGCCGATTGCGTGACGAATTTCCGCCATCATTGCCAGATAAAAATGGACATTGTGAATAGCCGATAGAACTGCCGAGAGGACTTCGTTAGAGACAAAGAGATGATGAAGATAGGCTCTGCTGAAATTTTGACAGGTATAACAGCTGCAGCTCGGGTCAATGGGAAAAAAATCGCGCTTATAGTTTTTGTTGGTCAGGCGGATTCTGCCGCGCCGGGTAAAAAGAGTGGCGCTTCTGGCATAGCGGGTCGGAATGACGCAGTCGAACATATCGATCCCGCGCTCGACGCTTTCAAGAATATCCTCGGGCAGGCCGACCCCCATCAGGTAGCGCGGCTTGTCTTCAGGAAGATGCGGGGTGGTAAACCCGACAATCTTCTTTAAAAGTTCCAGTCCCTCGCCGACGCTGACTCCACCGATGGCGTAGCCCGGCAGGTCGAGTTTGCGCATCTCTTTAGCACACATCTCCCGCAGATCTTCATACACGCTTCCCTGAACGATGCCGAACAGCGCCTGACCGTTATCGGTCATCGCATTCTGACACTCCTTCAGCCACCTTATGGTCTTTTTGGTTGATTTCTCGGCATAGGCTCTGTCGCATGGATAGGGGATGCATTCGTCAAAAGCCATGATGATGTCTGCGCCCAGATCCTGCTGGATCCGTGTTGCCGTGGCCGGATCGAGGTAGATTTCCGCTCCGGTTATCTCATGTTTGAAGAAGACACCCTCCTCGGTAATGCGTTTGTTGGGGAGTGAAAATACTTGAAACCCCCCGGAATCGGTCAGGATCGGCTTATCCCACGCCATGAACTTGTGCAGGCCTCCGGCCTTTTTTACCAATCCCTCTCCCGGCTGCAGATGCAGGTGATATGTGTTGGAAAGGATTATCTGGGAACCTGTCTCCTTTATCTGCGCCGGAGTAAGCGGTTTCATGGCCCCATGAGTGGCTACCGGCATGAAGATCGGGGTCTGGATGTCGCCGCGCGCAGTGCTTACTATTCCGAGACGTGCCGCACAGTTGGGGTCTTTTTTGAGTAGCGTGAATTTCATGAAATCTCCAAAACTCCGATGCAGGAGTTTATTCTATGATCTCTTACTATCAGAACGGGGGCCAAAATGCAATTTGTCAGTGTCGTCCTGCGGTTTACAGCGTTATAAATGCGACCTGTATACACAAAAGAGTTGCATTTTGCTAAAACGATGTTTAGTATCACTGCGGTTGAATTCTTCGCTTAACATGAGTGCGCCAGCCACTTTGATCGACGCATCCTATAAAACACTCTCAAGGAGGTTTACGAATGAAAGTCGTCTCCAGATTTTGTTGGCGCGGTCCACCGATGCATGTTTGACCACACCTCAAGTGCCCTGCCGTATCAAGTACATTCACTATTATGAAGAATCACACTATCTGAAAAGGAAGGAATGCTATGCAAATCACCTCGTCATCCATCGGCAGAAAGATCCTGATGGCGATCACAGGCCAGGCTATGGTTCTGTTCGCTGTCATTCATCTGCTCGGTAACAGCTCCATCTTCGGGTGGCTCAATGGTGGCATCAACGCCTATGCCGAACACCTCCACAGCATGCCTATGCCGATAATCGTCGGCTTTCGTCTGGCACTGCTGGCCATGATCTGTGTTCACATCTGGTTTGGTATCCAGTTGACCATTGAAAACCGCGGAGGACGTCCTCAGCAGTATGCGGTCAAGTCAACCCAGAAAGCAACTTTCGCCAGTGAGAACATGATCTGGTCCGGTGCGCTGATCGGCTGTTTCATTTTGTATCATCTGGCGCACTTTACGTTTCAGTGCCTCTATCCTGAAACCGCTGCGCTGAAGCATCTTGTGCCGTTACATAACGAGATGGTGCCTAATGTTTTGGGAATGGTAGTCGCCAGCTTTAACAATTTCTTTGTATCATTCATTTACGCCGGTGCAATGGTCGCCCTGTTTCTGCACCTTTCACATGGCATTCAGAGCTTTTTCCAGACCATGGGTTGGAGCTGCGACAAGAGCCAGCCGATTCTTATAAAACTCGGCACTCTGGTCGCTCTCGGTCTTTTCCTGGGTTATGTTCTCATCCCGCTGACAATTTTTGCCGGCATTTTGAAAGGTTAAGGGGGTTACTGTGATACTTGATGGAAAATGTCCAACCGGACCTATTGAACAAACATGGGACAAACACCGCTTCGACCTGAAGCTGGTCAATCCCGCAAATAAACGCAAGTATAACGTGATTGTCGTCGGCACCGGCCTGGCCGGTGGCGCTGCCGCCGCGTCTCTTGGCGAACTTGGTTACAACGTGCAGGCGTTCTGCTATCAGGACAGCCCTCGCCGTGCCCACTCCATTGCCGCTCAAGGTGGGATCAACGCCGCCAAAAACTATCCGAATGACGGTGACTCGATCTATCGCCTGTTCTACGACACGATCAAAGGGGGCGACTTCCGTGCCCGTGAAGCAGACGTCTGGCGTCTGGCCCAGGTGTCCAACAACATCATCGATCAGTGCGTGGCACAGGGCGTTCCTTTTGCCCGCGATTATGCCGGCTACCTTGACAACCGCTCCTTCGGCGGCGCCCAGGTTTCCCGTACCTTCTTCGCGCGTGGTCAGACCGGTCAGCAGCTTCTGCTGGGCGCCTACTCCGCCCTTTCCCGCCAGATCAAAGCCGGCACGGTCAAAATGTATGATCGTCGCGAAATGCTCGACCTGGTTGTAGTTGACGGTGTTGCCCGCGGCATCACGGTGCGCAACCTGGTAACCGGCGAACTGGAAAGCTACGCCGCCGATGCCGTTTGCCTCGCTACCGGCGGATATGTCAACGTATTCTATCTCTCCACTAACGCCATGGGGTGCTCGGTTACGGCCAACTGGAAAGCCCACAAAAAGGGCGCCTATTTCGCCAACCCATGTTATACCCAGATTCACCCAACCTGTATTCCACAGGCGGGCGACTACCAGTCCAAGCTGACTCTGATGTCCGAGTCGCTCAGGAACGACGGTCGCGTATGGGTTCCAAAGAAGAAGGAAGATTGCGGCAAGCATCCTAATGAGATTGCCGAAGATGACCGTGATTATTATCTCGAACGCAAGTACCCCTCCTACGGCAATCTGGCGCCGCGCGATATCGCTTCCCGCGCAGCGAAAGAGCAGTGCGACGACGGTCGTGGCGTCGGCCCCGGCGGTCGCGGGGTGTACCTGGATTTTGCCGATTCCATTAATCGTCTCGGAGAAGATACGATCCGTGAACGCTACGGCAACCTGTTCGAAATGTATGAAAAAATCACCGACGAGAACGGCTACAAACGCCCAATGCGTATGTATCCTGCCCCGCACTACTCCATGGGCGGTCTCTGGGTCGATTACAACCTGATGAGCAATATCCCCGGCCTGTTCGTGCTGGGTGAAGCCAACTTCTCGGTCCACGGCGCCAACCGTCTTGGTGCTTCGGCCCTCATGCAGGGGCTGGCCGACGGTTACTTCGTAATCCCTTACACGATCGGCGGCTACCTGGCCACCGTCAAGCCGGGTCAGGTCAAGGCCGACCATGCCGAGTTCAAAAAATCCACCGAAGATGTTAAGGCGGAGCAGAACAAGTACCTCTCCATCAATGGCAAAAAGACTGTTTTCGAGTTCATGCGCGAAGTCGGCGGCCTGATGTGGGAAAACTGCGGTATGGCCCGCACCAAGGAATCTCTCGAAACTAACCTCAAAAAGATTCCTGCCCTCCGCGAAGAGTTCTGGAAAAACGTCAAGGTTACCGGCAGCGGCGCCGAACTCAACCAGCAGCTGGAAAATGCCGGCCGTACCGCCGACTTCCTTGAGTTCAGTGAACTGCTCTGCCGTGACGCCCTGCACCGCAACGAGTCCTGCGGCGGTCATTTCCGCTCGGAATATCAGGATGCCGGTGAAGCGCAGCGTGACGATGTCAACTTCTGCTACGTTGGCGCCTGGGAGTACAAGGGTGCCGGCAAAGAGCCGGAGCTGCATAAAGAACCGTTGAAATTCGACAATGTACATCTCGCCATAAGGAGTTACAAATAATGAGCGATCACAAGACCATGACATTGACCCTGATCGTGTGGCGCCAGAAAAATGCCAGCGCTCCCGGAAAATTCGAGACCTATACAGCGAAAAACATCACCGAGCACCACTCCTTTTTGGAGATGCTCGACTGCGTCAACGAAGATCTGATCCACGCCGGAAAAGATCCGATCGTGTTCGATCACGACTGTCGCGAGGGGATCTGCGGCATGTGTTCGCAGGTTATCAACGGGGCGCCCCACGGCGGGCAGGATCGTACGACCGTCTGCCAGCTGCATATGCGTAAATTCAAGGATGGGGATACCATCTACATCGAACCATGGAGAGCACGCGCTTTCCCGATCATCCGCGATCTGATCGTTGATCGTTCAGCTCTGGATAAAATCACGCAGGCTGGTGGTTACACATCATGTCACACCGGCGGTGTTGCCGACGGTAATGCCATTCTGGTTCCCAAGCCGATTGCCGATGAGGCGATGGATGCCGCTGAATGTGTTGGCTGCGGCGCCTGTGTCGCGGGCTGTCCAAATGGCGCGGCCATGCTGTATACCGGCGCCAAGGTTTCCCAGCTGGCGCTGCTGCCGCAGGGCCAAGCCGAAGCCGCGCAGCGTGTTAAGAATATGACGAACGCCATGACGGAATGTGGCTTTGGTAACTGCACCAACCATTATGAATGCATGGCAGCATGTCCGAAGGGGATAAACGTCAAGTTCATCGCCAGGATGAATCGTGAGTTTCTTAAGGCCCAGTTTGCCTGATTTTATCTGTTTCTCTTGTATTTGATTACTGTCGGGGCGGCCTTTATGGCTGCCCCTCTTTTTTGGGAGATGAATCTGTGTGGATCTAGATATAGTTCGTATCGAATGTGACATTGTTACGGATACTCCTGTCCAGTTAACCGCTGCACTCTACAATGCGTTGCGTAGTTTTGAAGCGGAGTTTAGAGCGTCATGCTGTCCGAATGTTCAGGAACCATGTTCCTCGTGTCACCGGTACGCCGGGTGCCCTTTCCGGGCCGTATTTGAGCAGGGGCTGTCGGCAGACCCTGAAATTATCCGGCGTCATCAGAAGCCATCGTTGCCTTTTTCTTTATACGTAATTGATATGGACAGTAAAATGCCATCGCACGCCGTAGGTTTGGTGGTGATTGGCAGAGCCGTTAATTTTGTGGAATATTTTCATACGGCGTTGCTCAAAATGGTTGAAGCCGCGGTGCGTACAGCGCTGCCGCACGTAACATTTGCCTTAAGTTCCCATAGCATTGATTATCAAAACGTTCGGCATGGAATTGCCGATGCCGCATCGCTGCCGGAAAGCGTAATCCTGCTTTCAGGACAGCATATCCTGCAGAATACCGTTCACTCCGACTCAGTCAGATTGATACTGAAATCGCCGTTACGTCTGTTGAATAACGGTTCAATTGCCCATCGCTTTGATTTCGGTATGTTTTTCCGCTCGCAGTTGCGACGCTGTTCGTCGCTATTCGCCTATTACGGTCACGGGGAACTGGATCTGGATTTTGCGCGACTTTCCGAATCAGCTCAAAACGTGGCTGTTTTAGAAGACGATACCCGCTATACGCAGCCGTTATGGTCCAAACGACCGAACAGGGCAGGATTGACCGGCATAGCCGAATGTGCCGGTCTTGCCGAGCCAATGCTTGCCGTCTTGCTTCTAGGGAGCTATTTCAACGCCGGCAAGGGAGCCACTTTCGGATTGGGCCATTATCAACTATCAACATGAGTCCGACACTTGAACCGCAAAGGCGCAAAGAACGCGAAGAAAATCCGCATATTAACGAAACAGACCTTATTACCCAAAAGGTGACGTATTTCTTATCAACTTCTAGATTTCTTTGCGAACTTTGCGTCTTTGCGGTAAAGATCCGCTTATTATGTCTAGGGTCGATGTACCCTTGAAGTTGCTGAACCTGCGCCTTCGTCCAATTCATTTGACTTTAAAGGCGTTTATCGCGTATAAAGTTCGATCCACTATGTTTGACAAACTCCTCTACATAGAAACCTTCGGCTGCCAGATGAATGTAAACGACTCCGAACGGATCGTCTCCACGCTTGCCGACCTTGGCTATGCTCCGACAAATGATCCGGCCTCGGCCGATATGATCCTGCTCAACACCTGCAGTGTGCGCGGCGGGGCTGAGGAAAAGGTCTATAAACGCCTCGCGAATCTTCGAATCTACAAGCGGGACGGCAAAAAGCAGATTATTGCCGTGGGTGGTTGTGTCGCCCAACAGGAAGGGGAAGAGCTTCTCCGTAAACTTCCCTACGTCGATCTGGTTATCGGCACGCACAATCTGCATCTGCTCTCAGATATGGTGCGGGGTGCCGAGCGTGGCGAGCGCCGTTCCGAAACAACCTTTATCGATAACGACCAGCGCCTTGACCTGTTCCCCTCCATCAGGGGGGAATCGCGGCTGTCGCGGTTTGTGACGGTTATGCAGGGGTGTGACAACTTCTGCTCGTACTGCATCGTTCCCTTTGTGCGTGGCCGTGAGATCAGCCGCCGCTCGGCCGATATCCTGGCGGAAGTCCGGCAGCTAGCGGGCGAAGGGGTCAGGGAAGTTATTCTGCTTGGCCAGAATGTCAATTCATACGGCCTTAAAACCGAACGCGAGCCGACGTTTGCCGAGCTGCTTCGCCAGGTTGCCGAAATTGAAGGGATAGATCGCATCCGTTTTACGACGTCGCACCCGAAGGATATGTCGGACGAGTTGATCGCCTGCTTTGGCGATGTTCCGAAGCTGAGCGGTCAGATTCATCTGCCGGCCCAGTCCGGCAGCGATGCCGTTCTGAAACGGATGGGGCGCGGCTACAGTCGCGGCACCTATCTGGATAAGGTACACAAACTGAAGGCGCTCCGCCTGGATATCGTTATCACCGGTGATATCATCGTCGGTTTTCCGGGCGAAACGGATGAGGATTTCGAACAGACCCTTTCACTGATGGAAGAGGTACGCTACATCGATCTGTTTTCATTTGTCTATTCGCCGCGCCCCGGTACCAAAGCGGCAGAGTTGAACGACGATCTGCCGCGCGCCGTAAAGATGGCCCGTCTCAATAGTTTGATGGAGCTTCAGCGCCGTCATACCAGCGAAATTAGCCGGACATATGTCGGCAGCACGATGACCGTTCTGGTCGAAGGGGAGGGGAAACTGCCCGGCCAGATTTCCGGCAAAGCCGATATCGGTCGTATCGTCAATTTTGCCGGTGACAGCTCCCTTATCGGCAGCTTTGTCGAAGTCAAGATCGTCAAAGCGTATCCGAATTCGCTTCTGGGCGAACTGTAAAATTGCATTCAGGAGGTTGTTATGACCACTGTTGAACAAACCGTAACCACTACAAATAATTTCCTGAGAACCGTAATTGACGAAGATCTCAAAAGCGGCAAACACAGCGGCATCGTGACCCGTTTTCCTCCCGAGCCGAACGGCTATCTTCATATCGGCCATGCCAAGTCGATCTGCATCAACTTTGGTCTGGCGCGCGATTTCGGGGGACGTTGTCACCTTCGCTTCGATGACACCAACCCGGCCAAGGAGGAGCAGGAGTACATCGATTCGATAATGGAGAGCGTTCGCTGGCTCGGTTTCGACTGGGGGCAGCATCTGTATTATGCCTCGGATAATTTTGAACAGCTGTACCAATGGGCGGTTTATCTGATCGAGCAGGGCAAGGCGTACGTCGAGGATCTGACTGCCGAGCAGATAAGGGCTTATCGCGGCACGTTGACCGAGGCGGGAACGGAAAGCCCGCACCGTACCCGATCAGTCGAGGAAAATCTGGATCTGTTCAGCCGCATGCGTGCCGGCGAGTTTCCGGATGGCAGCCGCGTTCTACGCGCCAAAATCGATATGGCTTCGCCTAATATCAATCTGCGCGATCCGGTGCTTTACCGGATTCTGCACGCTTCGCATCCGCATGTAGGCGATGCATGGAAGATCTACCCGATGTACGACTTTGCTCATGGTCAGACCGATGCCATTGAAGGCATCACCCATTCGATCTTCACTCTTGAGTTTGAATCACACAAGCCGCTCTACGAATGGTTCCTGAATAATCTGCCGGTTCCGGCGCGGCCGCGTCAGTATGAATTTGCCCGGTTGAACCTGACCTATACGGTGATGAGTAAGCGAAAGCTGCAGGAGTTGGTGCAGCTCGGCACCGTCAGCGGCTGGGATGACCCGCGTATGCCGACCTTGGTCGGCATCAAGCGGCGCGGTTACCCCGCGACAGCGGTGCGGGCCTTTTGCGAACTGATCGGCGTCGGCCGGAGCGATTCATGGATCGATGTCTCGATTCTGGAAGAGTGTGTCCGGAGCGACCTGAATGAATCGGCGCCAAGGGCTATGGCGGTCCTCCGTCCGCTCAAACTGGTAATTGACAATTATCCGGTCGATCAGAGTGAAGAGTTTCAGGCCGCCAATCACCCGCAAAAACCGGAAATGGGGAGTCGTAATATTAGTTTCTCGCGTGAGATTTGGATCGATGGCGATGATTTCATGGAGGTGCCGAGCAAAGGTTTCCATCGTCTGATCGTCGGCGGCGAGGTAAAGCTGCGCTCAGGTTATATTGTTAAATGTACCGGCGTCGTGAAGGATAACGAGGGGAATATTGTCGAGCTGCATGGCGAGTACGACCCGGCTTCGCGTGAGGGGATACACACCGCCGACGGCAGGAAGGTCAAAGGGGTAATCCACTGGGTCTCCGCGGCCCATGCGGTAACCGCCGAAGTGCGGCTGTTCGATCGACTCTTCAGTGATCCCAACCCCGATCGTGGCGGGGCCGACTACAAACAGTTCCTGAATCCCGGTTCCGTCGAAACACTGCCATTTTGCAAGCTTGAAGCATCTCTGGCGGGATCGGATGTCGAGACCCGTTATCAATTCGAGCGACAAGGCTATTTCCGTCAGGATCCGAAAGATTCACTTCCCGGTAAGCTTGTCTTTAACCGGATAGTCACTTTGCGCGATGTATGGGGTACAAAGAAGTAAAACAAGAAAGAGTGGTATATGACTGTATGAAAAAAGAAAAATTTACATCAGGGTTCGTCTCGATAATCGGGCGGCCGAATGTCGGCAAATCGACACTTCTGAACAGCATTATCGGCGAGAAGATCGTCATTACGTCCGACAAGCCCCAGACTACCCGCAACCGGATACAGGGAATTCATAACATCCCCGGCGGCCAGATAGTGTTCATCGATACTCCAGGCATCCATGCCGGGCGTTCCCGGCTGAATCGGAGCATGGTCGATGTGGCGCGTTCGGCTATCAGCGGCGTCGATCTTCTGATGCTGGTCGTTGAGGCTACCACAGCCGCCGATCCCGCCTTTATTCAGGAGATCCTCGGTAAGGTGACCATTCCGGTCGTGCTGGTTATCAACAAGATCGATCTGCTGTCGGACAAGAACCTGGTGCTGAAGAAAATCGCCGACTGGGCCGCGCTCTATAAGTTCAGGGAAATTGTCCCGGTATCGGCCGGGCGCAATGACGGGGTCGAACACCTGGTATCGGTAGTCGGCGGCTACCTCCCTGAGGGACCGGCAATGTTTCCGGATGACATCCTGACCGACATGCCGGAAAAATTCATCGTGGCGGAGATGATCCGCGAAAAAGTATTTCGTCTGACGCGGGACGAGGTGCCGTATTCGACGGCGGTTGTCGTGGAAAGTTTTATCGAACGCGAAAACGGCGTAATCGCCATTTCGGCAGCTATCATGCTGGAGAGGGATACCCAGAAGGGTATCATAATCGGTTCCAAGGGGGAGATGCTGAAAAAAATCGGCACTCAGGCCCGTCAGGATATCGAGCGTCTGCTTGACACCAAAATATATCTGGAACTGTTCGTCAAAGTTGTTGAAAACTGGAGCGAACGGCCGTCTAAATTGAGAGAACTGGGATACGAATGAAACCTTTAGTCGCCATCGTCGGTCGTCCGAACGTGGGCAAATCAACCCTTTTTAACCGTCTGCTGGGTCATCGTCGCGCTATTGTCGACGACACCCCCGGAGTTACGCGTGATCGCAACTATGCCAACATTACCCGCTTTGAAAAGCCGTTCATTCTTATCGACACCGGCGGATTCGAGCCGGTAACCGAAAATCGTCTGCTGCAGCAGATGCGCGAACAATCCAAACTTGCTATCGAAGAGGCGGATATCATCATTTTCATGATGGATGCCAGAAGCGGCCTTACTCCGGCGGATATCGAAGTCGCCGAGATGCTGCGGCGGGTAAAAAAGCCGGTATTCTTCGTGGTCAACAAGGTCGATGGCGAAAAGCTGGAGAATGAATCGGCCGAATTTTATTCCTTGGGCATTGGCGAGCTGTATACCATCTCGGCTGAACATAATCGCGGGGTCATCGATCTGGTTGAAAACATCATGGATGTCTTTCCGCCGGTTGATGACGCCGACGCTGAAGAGAATGTCACCCGTATCGCCGTCGTGGGGCGCCCTAATGTCGGCAAGTCGTCTCTAGTCAACCGCCTGCTCGGTTTTGAACGGGTCGTGGCCAATCCGACCGCCGGCACAACCCGCGATTCGGTTGATACCCCCTTTACCTGCAACAAAAAACCGTACGTTTTGATCGATACAGCTGGTATCCGCCGCAAGGGGAAAACCACCGAAAAACTCGAAAAGTACAGCGTTTGCGATGCCCTGCGCAGTATCGAACGCGCCGATGTGGTGCTGATGGTTATCGATGCCGAACAGGGGGTAACGGAGCAGGACGAGCGGATCGCCGGATATATTCATGAAGCCGGCAAAGGGTGCGTGTTTGTCATCAACAAGTGGGATCTGCTTGAAAAGGACAATACGACACTCGGCATATATATTGCCAAAATCAGGGATGGCTTCAAATATCTGGCGTACGCGCCGATCGTCTGCGTTTCCGCCAAGACCGGTCAGCGTTCCGGCAAGATCATCGCCACCGTTGACGAAGTCATGGAACAGTTCTGCCGCCGTGTCACGACATCGGAGCTTGTGCATGTGTTTACCGATGCCATTGAATCCCACCATGCCCCGTTATCTCACGGTCGCCGGGTGAAATTCTACTTTGCGACTCAGGTGGCAACCAGGCCGCCGGCTTTTGTTATTTTCACCAATCAGCCGGAAAATATCCATTATTCCTACGAGCGTTACCTTATCAACAAGTTCCGCGAAGCGTTCGGCTTCGACGGCGTTCCGTTGCGGCTGATGTTCCGGGGACGGGATAAAACCGACACTTCCCGCGGCAAGGGCGGGGCGGATCATTCTTCAAAATAGTTTTCCTGCATTGATTTTCCCCGATAATTTTACTTTGTCAGATAGCCACCTATTACGGTAAATCCCCCTCAGTCTTCCTTTTTGAAAGGGGGACTGAGGGGGATTTACCTTTGAATGTGACAAAGTAGTTGCTCTTTCTTGGCTCCTCTCTACAAGAAGCTTTCAGCCCGAAACTTTCATAAATGTGGTTCCTCACACGAACCTGTGCAAAATAGTAGGCATGGTTAGATTGCCCATGCAGTGATACAAATTGAGGATATAGTTCTTTGCCGTTCTGAAGCCGTAAGCTCTGTGGCTGATTACCTTCGCCTTATTATTCAGCCCT
>CAIYDX010000009.1 GCA_903925005.1 uncultured Geobacteraceae bacterium | reverse complement strand
GAAGCGATTGCCGAAATGCTCCGTTTGAGTAAAAAGAGCTTTAAAAAAGCGGTCGGTGGGCTGTACAAAGAGGGTGCGATCTCAATGCTTCCCGATGGCATTCGGCTGATGAACGTGCAGACGAAGGATACGTTATGAAATCGCGAATCAACATTGTTATCATATTTTTTGCTTGTTGTGCGGTGCTCTGTGCAGCCGGATGTAAAAAGGCTGAAGTGAAGCCTGTCGTTGGTTTGCAGGTGATTACGACCCTGTTCCCTCTGTACGACTTTGCCCGAACGATTGCCGGCGGCAAGGCGCAGGTGACCATGCTGCTTCCCCCCGGCGTCGAACCGCATACTTTTGAGCCAAAGCCGGAGGATATGATAAGGATCAGTCATGCCGGACTGTTTATCTATACCAGCAAGTATATGGAGCCCTGGGCGGAAAAGATTATCACCGGTATCGACAATAAATTCCTGCGGGTCGTCAATGCCGGAGAACGTGTCACTTACAGGGCGGGCGCGGATGAAGACGACCATGACCATGACCATGACCATAAAGCCGGCGGCGAGCATGGACACGATCACGATCATAAAGGGATGGATCCACATATCTGGCTCGATTTTGCCAATGCCGCGCTCATCGTAGATACAATCCTTGACGGATTTATTGCCGCAGATCCGGCTAACGGCGCTCTTTACCGTCAGAATGCCGAAACCCTGAAAACCAGGCTGGCTGCGCTTGATGAACGGTACCGGAACAGTCTTGCCGGCTGTTCGACCAGAAAACTCCTCCATGGCGGGCATTATACCTTCGGCTATCTTGCGCACCGCTACAAGCTGGATTATCACGCGCTCAGCGGAATTTCATCGGACTCGGAGCCGTCGGCTGTGCGCATGGCCGCACTGATCCGGGAAATCAAATCATCTGGCACGGAATTTCTTTTTGCCGAAGAGTTGCTTTCGCCGCGCCTGACCGAAACATTGGCCCAGGAAGCGGGTGTCGGGGTTTTGATGCTCCATGGCGCGCATAACCTGTCACGGGCTGATATGTCACGGGGTGTTACCTTTTTTGACCTGATGGAGCGCAACCTGGAACAGTTGAAGAAAGGACTGAAATGCCGGGCGCAATAGTTTCAACAGAGCTGCTGTCATGCAGTTATCGCGAGGGGAGGGTGCTTGAGGATGTCTCCTTTCAGGTTGAGCGGGGAGACTATGTCGGCATTGTGGGGCCTAACGGTTCCGGCAAAAGCACTCTGGTCAAGGCTCTGCTCGGCCTGGTAACAATAAGCAAGGGGTCTGCCACACTATTCGGCACCCCTCTGTCAGGGTTCCGCGACTGGCAAAAAGTCGGCTACCTGCCGCAAAGCCTTCATCTGGTCAATCCTGTTTTTCCGGCAACGGTGCATGAAACGGTTGGGCTCGGCTTGTTATCGCTCAAGCGGTTTCCAAAAAGATTGAATCGCGCCGATAATGAAAAAATCAGTAATATTCTAGATGAATTAGGTATATCGGAACTAAAATATAAATTGATAGGCGAACTGTCTGGTGGTCAGCTGCAGCGTGTTCTGCTTGCACGTGCCATAGTAAACGATCCGGAACTGCTGGTACTGGATGAACCGACCGCGGCGCTCGATCCGGAAACCAGGGGGCGTTTTTATGCCATGATTGCTGACATCAACCGCTCGCGTGGCGTCACGATCCTTCTGGTTACGCATGACAGCGGAGCGATCGGAGAGCATGCCTCTAAAATGCTCTACCTTGATAAAAAGATACTTTTCTACGGCAGTTTCGATGAATTCTGCTGTTCGCCGGAGATGTCGTCGCTGTTCGGCGAACACTCCCAGCACTTGATGTGCCACCGACACTGACCATGAATCTTTTCGAAATCCTTTCATACGGTTTTATTCAACGGGCCCTGCTGGCCGGCACGTTGATCGCTCTGCTCTGCTCGGTGCTCGGAGTCTTCCTGGTGCTACGCCGCCTCTCCCTGATCGGCGACGGCCTGGCGCATGTTACGTTCGGCAGCACCGCTATCGCGCTGGCGCTCAAGCTTTATTCGGCGATGTCGCTGTTGGTATCGATGCCGATTGTATTGCTCGCGTCACTCGGCATTCTCAAATTGACTGAAAAGGGACGGTTGAGCGGCGACGCCGCAATCGGCCTGGTCTCCGCTCTCGGGATTTCGGCAGGGATTATTCTTGCCAGTGTTGGTGGCGGCTACAATGTAGATCTGCTCAGTTACCTGTTTGGAAATATTTTGTCGATACGGAGCGAAGAGGTAGTAATTGCGGCGCTGCTCTGTCTTGGTGTGATGTTGCTGGTGACATTTTATTATCACGAGCTGTTTGCCATATCTTTCAGTGATGAACTGGCACAAGTATCCGGTATCCGCACTTCGTTCATCAATTCGATCCTGGTGCTGCTGACCGCTCTGTCAGTGGTTCTGGCGATGAAGCTGGTCGGCGTCATGCTGATCTCGTCACTATTGATTGTGCCGGCTGCGGGGGCGCTGCAGCTGGCGCGCGGTTTCAAAGTCTGTATCGTACTGGCTGCGGTTCAGGGGTGCAGTTCAGTGATTATCGGCATCATTATTTCCATCATGTCAAACCTTCCCGCCAGCGCCTCCATTGTTATGGTGAATCTGCTCTTTTTTGCCGCTGCATGCGTAATCCGCCGGATTATATATCCTAAATACAGTAACTGATCTTTGAGATATTTCTGATTGATAGACCGGCTGGAAGTTGTCACACGATATTGTGGGGGAAGGTATGGCAATTTGAAACCGGTACAGCATTTCTTTAAACGCGAAAAGGGGACATGCGATAGCGCAGCCCCCTTTTTACAGTATAACCATATGAGACTAGCCGAGAGTGTTAACCAGCTTGGTCAGGCGCGAAACGTTGCGGGAAGCCGTCGAGCTGTGAATCACACCTTTGGTGGCGCTGGCGTCAATGACGGGGATGGCAACTTTGAGTGCAGCAGCAGCGGCATCCTTGTCTTTTGCTTCAACCGCTTCACGAACACGCTTGATATATGTTTTCAGCGTCGATGATACATGACGATTACGTGCGGTTTTCTTTGCACTCTGCTTGATCCTCTTGATTGCCGACTTATGATGAGCCAAACTGCACCTCCAAAAATTTTCTTGAGTATGTAACGAAATCGAAGCTAGTTGTTTAGCACTACCGGCTAAGTTGTGTCAAGTAAATTGTACTTCGGACGATATATGCATAAGCGCCTTTATCGGCGGCGCTGCCGGTCCTAATCGTCCTTCCTGATTCGCACCACTTGACTGACACCCGGCATGGTCTCGATTTCATGGTCATTCAGGGTGCCGGTATCGCCAATCACTCCGATGATCGTGCGGTTGGCCCCTGTTGACTGATGAATGTCAAAATCACGGGTAATCAGATACTCCTTAATAGAATCAAGAGCAATTTCTTCGGCATGTTTCTTCATTATAATCAGCATAATATTATATACTCCCTTACTCTTCTTCTTTATGTGACATGATGCGTTCCAGGCGCCTTGATTCATCAACTACCCGCTCAAACATTCTGACGATGGCATCGTCATCCAGTGGCCCTGGGTTATCCTCTTTCATCCTGTTGAAGATCCTTTTTTCGCGTGCCGGATCGAACACCGGCAGATTCAACTCCTTCTTGGCATGCCCGATTTCAAGTGCCAGCCTGGCGCGCTCATTGAAAATACGCAGCAGTACGTCATCTAGAAGGTCAATCCGTTTACGAGTTTCACTGATATCCACGGCTGCAACTCCTTTTAAACTGTTTCTTGATGCAGTAATGCAACATACTGTTTATAAACGTTAAATATAATAATATTTGACTATGCAGGGTATAGGCAGGAGAAGACTGGAATCTTTATTTGTTGCTTACTTGCATTTCGACAGCAAAG
>CAIYDX010000008.1 GCA_903925005.1 uncultured Geobacteraceae bacterium | reverse complement strand
GTACCAATAACAGTTGTGCTACCAGCAATGGTTGTTACTTCACCGGTCGAAATTACTATTTTTCGTATTGTGCCGGCCATCGGCATCGTAGAAACCCCGGATACAAAAAAGGGATCTGCAACGTAGAGATTTGTGCCATCTGTAGTTATTCCGATTATCTGACCAAATCTCGCTGCGGTTCCGGTGCCATCCACATGGGCTTGTTGAGATTGTGATGAAACTCCAGCGATAGTCGTTACTTTAGCAGTCGAGATTTCGACTTTTCTAATACTGCCGTTGTCAGTAACATAAAGATTTGTCCCATCATTCGTAATGCCAAATGGTTCGTTAAACGCAGCTGCAGTTCCGATGCCATCCGTATGCCCATAAACACCGGTCTGTCCTGCGAATGTTGTGACCTTGCCAGTTGAAATTTCTAGTTTCCTGATGGTGCCATTATTGCCATCCAAAACATATAGATATGGTCCCATAATTGTAAGATCGTATGGGCCTAAAAAACGGGCTACTGAACCAGTACCGTCTACCGATCCGCCAGTACTTACAACACCTGCCAGTGTGGTGATTACGCCAGTAGCAATATTCATCTGACAGATTGAGCTGCCGTCAGTGTAGAAAAGGTTAGTACCGTCAGTGGTGATGCCATTTGTATAGCTGGATGTTGTTGCTATTTTTGCTGCAGTTCCTGTTAAGGAGAGAGCTTTCCCTTGGATCGCCCCACCAAGAAGCCCACTAATCGGAATTGTAGTCCCCCCTCCGCTGCCATTGTTTACGGCAGAGGTTATTATCACTGCAACTGTAGCTGTTTGGGTAGCATCAGCCACGCTTGTAGCCTTTATATGGAATGTCCCTGCAGTTGCCGGTGCCGTGTAAACTCCGGCACTGGTAATACTGCCACCACCGGACTCAACTACACTCCAAATTACGCTCTGGTTGGCCACTCCAAGCACTATGGCATTAAAAGTCGCCGTCCCGCCAACGGTAATCACAGGAGTTAATGTGTAAACATAAACCGCGCCGACTACCTTGGTAGGCATTGCGGAGAGATTGCCAGTGGTCACTGTACCGCTCAGAGACGTGCCGTTAAGTAGAGTGGTGAGGACCGGTGCTCCGTTTGTTTTATTGGTCACAGTCATTGTGCCGTTATTCGCTGCAATAGCAACCATGTCGAACAGTAGGTCGAGGCCAGTATGATTGGCGGTATATGGCGCCGCAATAAAATCGGTGTTTGATGGGATATTGTACTGTGCCATTATCGGCTGGATGATCGCCTGTATCTGCGAGATGGCCGTCGCAATAGCCGCCTGCAGCGCCTGCACCTGCGCCGGGGTCATTGCGGCGAAGATAGCCGCCGGATCAGTGCCACCGTTGGCTCTGGTCACCGCCAAGTGGGTCAGCGGATTGACGTTGGCAACCCCCGGTGCACCTGCCATCGAGTACAGGGTGTAATTCTGACTATTGGCTGTCCCAATGGCTTTCAGCATGTATGGCGCAGTCAAGTTTGTTACATCAAATGAATACGAACCGTCTGCGGCAATCGGCGTCGAAAGCTGGACAGTAGGCGTTGATGAATCTTTAAGATAAATTGTGCCGGCAATAGGAGTACCAGTGGCTGCAACACCTGTAATCGTCTTGGCCGTCACGGCAGGCGTGATTGTGCCAGAAGAACTACCGCCACTACCTCCGCACCCAAATAGTACCATTGTAAAAATAACCATTAAAATAGTGCTAAAATTCCTTATCATGCTCTCTCCCCCTTTATTAATCTGGCCTATAGGCCAGTAATATAATTAATGACCCGTTTTAAACAAGCCCCGCGCCTGATGGCAACAGGCTGCGGGGCACAGAAAGGATGTAACTACATGAGGAGTACAGGATAACTTTTTAATTATCAATTGAAATACTTTCAGAATTTATAGTACAAGATAGGCAAGACATCGTGTTAGTCGAAATATGCACAGAATTCAGCTGATTTCCGACCTTTACCGCCGTTAAACGTAACTCACAAGGGGAATATATGAAAAAAACAATGTTGATGATGTTAGTAGTGTTGGGGTTGGTATCTACAACGACAACTGTTTTTGCTAAAGATTTGTTTTGCAGAGATATGCAGAAATTGGATCGACCCATTATAATATGTTCTTGTAAAAATCCAGCCCCGGCTATAAATGCTGGTGATGTCCCACCAGGATACCGTCTTGTTTCTGTTGTGTTGGACAGCAACGCCGGTGGATCAGGGAATGGCACATTTTATTTTTATTTTGCCAAGGATGAAACGGCTCAAAAATAAGTTGTTCAGTAAAAGATCAATTTACTTAAATTTATGACATCACCACCACAGGGGGAATTAAATGGATATGATCACTGAACCGCAGAAATACCCGACACTGTATTTGCTTGCCTCTGGATACAAGATTTTAGCATGGCTTGTAATTCCACTTTTTTTATTAAGTGCTTATGGTACATTAAACATGGCTGGGGCAAATGGGGTACCTGCAGTTATCCTTTATTTTTTGTATGCTGGAGCTGCGTTTATAACGCTTTATGCTTTTGCCGAAGGAATCCATGTATTTATGGATATTGAGAAGAATACCCGTAAAGATAAAGCACAACAACAAGATAGTTGACGTCCGGCGCCCGTCGCAAATAATTTGCGGCGGGCATATTGATTATCACTATAGTCGGACTAACCGCTCACCTCTAAGAAAATCCTTAACCATTTCATTTGTTTTAAGTTTACGAATGTCTTCAAGCAGATTTTCAGAATCAATAGCACCGCATTCGAAGCTCCCTTGCTCAATGGCTTCAATGATTTCTGCTTCAGACTCGTGGATATCCTTGGCCTGATCCCAACATACGGAATACTTAGTACACTCTTTACATGGCGGACAATCAACCTGATACAACTCTGCAAGGCCTGAATCAACAGGAATGCACCCAATATTTATCCATCGATCACGATTAAAACTTTCGATGAATTCCAGCGTTTCTTGTCCAACTCTTCCACCAAAAAACATCAATTCAACGTCGCCCTTACCGACTAATACGCTCATTTCTTACTCCTTTTTTTCATGGCGTTCCATGACTTTTCGATTCATATTTTTATCGTTGCCGATTTACAGACAACTTTCACTTACTCGAAAAAACTTTCTCATAATTTATCGAACATGCGATTTAGCTTGTCGTCGACTTCCCGCTCCAGCCGTTCGCGGCGCTCCTCTTCTTCTTGATTTATTGCCTGTACTGTATCCGTGGCCTCTATTCCTTGTGTCTTGGCCGATTTAGGTTGCATTAACGGTCCTATTGGTTGAGTCTGAATAACAAGCTTTCCGATGGCGAGTCGCTCATACGCGAGTCCCTTGATCGTTCCGGCCATATTCTGCTCACCGTTTAACCTCTCAATGAGCTGAAAATCGAAATAGTTCTTGGGGTTGAGAGTGATCTTAATTGTGAGTTTTTCCATGTTCCTCTCCTGTTGTTTTGGGTGACACTCGGTCAATAAGACATAATTGCATCAGGTAACAAGGGGTAATACCATGTATGACACCCGCTCTTTCTTTCGTCTATGATCCGAGTATCCCCGTAGGTCTCAAAGGAAGATGCCCGCCTATTTTTCTTTGAATCAGCGGGTGACATAGTTGGTAACTTAAATGCACTTCCTGATTGCATGCCGAAAGAAGCCATTGGCAATCGCATAAGCCGGATCGCGGACGATTTTTGCGTGTCGATAAAAGCTCAGGTGTTCCGAAAGCAATGCCGCCCCTCCCCCGGCCAGAAGGATGCGGCCCAGGTCTGCGGCGTTGCCCCAAATTGTCCGAGCCTGGCTCTCAATCTCTCCGGCTAGTTCCTTCAACCGTTGGTTCCGGATACTGGTGATATCCCGTTCCTCACCAAATACTGTAACCTTGCCTTTCCGTAACGCTTCTTCTGTACGGTGTAGGTCAAGATTGACCTGCCAAGCATCATACAAGTCTCGCTTGATAGCTTCCAAGGCGGTAGACACTCCGCTCTCAATACTACCGAGTTGCTTATCCACGATGTCCAGGTGATCCAGAGTCACCAGATCCGTTGTGTAATAGCCAATGTCTAGGATCCCAACCCGACCAGACGCCAAGCGTTCATCGAGGACATGCCCCTTTTCGTCGAAGAATTGTGCGAAAAATGCGCCCATCGGTTGAGGGAGAATGCTCACCTTGGCGGTGATCCTCGCTTCCTCAGCCACTTCGGCGATCAAAGCAGCCAGCAATTCTTTGTCGGTTCTAAAGTAGGCGGCAGGTAGGCCAGTGGTAATGGCCGCCGTATCTCCTTCCTTGAGATTACACTTTTGTAGCGCGAACTTTAGAAGCGCCCTGTACGCCTTGCTGGCGATCCAACCCCGGTCACGAGAGGAGTATATTCTTGTGCTGTGCTTCCTGGCTGTCTCGCCGATCAGATACTTTTCGCCCCCGAGGTCTACGACTTCCAGCGGGCGTCCCCCAAAGTCCGGTATATTGATTCCTTCCTCGAAGTTACCCACGAGGGAGGAAAAGGAACTCCAGTTCGCTGCTGTTACCAGTTTCGTGTTGCCATATCCGATATCGATTCCAATTGCATATTTCATATCCACCGCCCCCCCACAAATTATTTTCAGATTTCAAGTTCAATCATAATTGTCTCTATATTTTTATAGATATAGATTCTTCTTTTTTGTCTTAATTACATTAAGTGGTTGCAGATTACGTACTGTAGTAACATACTGTATTTATTTATTGTTTTATAAATATTAAAATTCTTGCCCCTTAATCAGTTTTAGCGGTTGGGAGCGTAATATTAAGTAGACTCCTTAATGTGGTTAAGGGGTCTACTTAAAGCGGTTAAGGGGTTTCGCCCGCCTCTATGATTTCGGCGTACCTGGCTTCCTCAGAATCAACCCCAGCCAGTCGGTCCATTGTTCCCTGAAGTACTTTTGATGAATCTATTGATCCGTATTCCTGTTGTTGCTTAATATTTACGATATTGTTAATAGTTATATTAAGAAGATTGAATGTGGCATTACGGGGGGTGCGACTCATTCCGCCTTTGATATATTCTTTAAGCTGATCTAGCGCTTTGGCCGTCATACTTGGTATATAATCAAAACTTATCTGGTTCCCGGCAGGTTGACCACCTTGATTGATTGGCTGGATGATTTCTTTGATTTTGTAGATAGTGCTTTTGCCATTTTTTTTATCGGCAGAAATCAGGCCAAGGGCCTCAAGTTCCCGGAGCGCTTTAATCACTGACGGAACCGATACCCCGGAAAGAACCACCAATTTCTCAATGCTCGGAAAAGCTTTACCATTCTCATAATTACAATGCGATTTGAGGCACGGATATACCGCCTTAGCCGGAAAGGTCATGCGGGCCCATCGTCCCGATCTCACGAGATCATGAAAAAAATGAAACCAAGTGTGATTAGCTTGGTAAAGTTCTGGTTGAGAATACTGAAAAGATGATGGCATGATGCCCTCCTTTAATACTTGCTTGGCCGCCGAGGTGGTTTAATTTGTTTTGGTGGCTAGACCCTTAAGCCAAGTATCCACTGCCTCCTCCGAATAGAAGCGCCTTCGCCCTAGCTGTATTACCGGCAACCCAGCAAGCTTGCCAGCTTTCCGCCAGGCCCACCAAGTCACATTAGACACACCCACTATTTCTTCACGCAGTTTTTTTTCTGTTAACAGTATTTGCATATTATTATCTCCAGAACTTTGTTGATTCATGCCAATAAATTGGGTTGTCAGATGTCCTTGAGAATCGTAATCCTGAAGTTAAGCCAAAGAACGATTTCAAAGTGAAACATCCAAACTACTGCGCTCTCCTGTTCACTTGTAGCAGCTATCACCTTGTCCTACTGCGACAGCCGCAGACAAACCTGTCGTGATTATGCTGGGCTCTAGATGACATCAATTTTAGGCTGGGGCAGTGTCTTCCAAGTATATTGTTAGCACACTAGCAAGAGCTGATAAGACTTGCGAAGGGTTTGACTTTGCCTTTTCTGCAAATTTCGGAAAACACCCAGGAGCATTTCTGTTGAGGAGAAAACATGCTATATCGACGAGTCTCGCAAACTGTTCTTCTTCTTCCGCAAGATGAATCGACTCAACGAGGACCTGGATAGCTTCTCTGTCGCTCTTTATCATAATATATCTCCTTTTTTACCGTCTGCCACCTTAATCAAGTATTAGTATATCTAACGTTAGATTGTCAAGCAAAATAAAGATGAACAAATTTGCTTTTTTCTGTATAAGTTTATAATCATGGAACGCAACGAAAGACTAAAAATACTTAGAATCCTCAACGGCCTTACTCAGGATGGTTTAGCCGAAAAAAGCGGTTTGCCTAGAGGGTCTATAAGTATCTGGGAAAAAGGGACAAATGCCCCTTCGCACCAAGCTGCACCTGTGTTGGCTGCTGCCTTAAATGTGCCTGTTGGCTACCTCATGTACGGAACCCCGTCCCTCAATTGTGGAATATGGCAACCAAGTGTGCCTGCTCCACGCCACTTGCCAATGTTTAGCAGAGAGTTGCAAAAGAGTTTTTCATTATTTTGCAAAGAAAATGGCATAACACGTTGCGCAAATTATGTTGGTGTTGACGGTAATCTTTACTTTTTGGGTAAAGAGGGGAGACCATTTGGTTTTTTGTTGTTGGTAAAAAATGAGATTCGGGAACAACTCTTTGAAGCTATTGATTTGTTTGAATATGATCTTAACGTTGAGCTGTCTCCTCCTGCAAATATATGTTTTTTAGAAAATTCGACTATAGATCACTTGATGTTCTTTTTTAGAGTAGCAAATTCATGCGGCCTTGATGTTGATTCAGATTTGATTACATCAGAATTATTAAAGGTAAAAAAAACACGACCTGCCGAATCGCAGGCTGAAACCAAAAGCTTAATAAGAAATGCTTTTCTGCATTTCCATACAGTTCTAGATGAATTTGAGAAACCATCCGTATGGAATCCTGCGATTATAAATTCCCGTCATCCAACACTTAATGACAACTTATCTATAATTTTTGAACGTATTTATGAAGAGATTGAAGAAAAATCGATATTATGGACCGGGGAACCCAACAAAGACTTATCAGAAATTATCAGGGTTTTTCTTAAAGGACAGGGTTTTAAAGAAAAAAGTAAAACAGAACCGATTCAACTTACAAAAGCCATCCCAGGCGCTATTAAATTCGATTTTTAACTTGAGGTTCCACGAAAGGTTCCATAATCAAAAAAGGGGTTACAGAATAAACTGTAACCCCTTGAATTTGCTGGTCGGTGAGACTGGAATCGAACCAGCGACCCCCTGCTCCCAAGGCAGGTGCGCTACCAGGCTGCGCTACTCACCGACGAAAGACGAAACTTGTACCATGGCAAAGGCCACAAAAGCAAGACAAAAATGGCATACATACCCATTTCTCCCGCTTTTCTTTGTTTATACAATCATTAACTGACGAGAAAAGCGCGAATAGACTCGGTTATTCCTGCACTGTCCAGACCCAGCATGGCGCGCAGTTCGTGCTGTTCGCCCTGAGGGATATAGGAATCGGGATATCCGAGACGCAGCACCCGCGTTCCGCTCAGTCCGCGCTCTTCCAGCAGTTCCAGAACAGCCGAGCCAAAGCCCCCTTGCCGGGCATTTTCCTCAATGGTTATCAGAATGCCATGTTTTTCTGCCAAGGCAATGATCAATGCTTCGTCCAGCGGCTTCACAAAACGGGCGTTTACAACCGTCATTGCAAGGCCTTCCGCATCCAGAAGAGCAGCGGCCTCCAAAGCCGGATGTACCATCGTGCCGAGAGCAAGGACGGCAGCGTTATCACCACTGCGCAGCAGCTCGGCCCGGCCGACCGGAAGAGCCGCTAAAGTCTGGTCCAACGCCACTCCGTAGCCGTTTCCACGAGGGTATCTCACCGCAGCCGGACTTCCCAGATTAATTGCGGTTGCCAGCATATGCTGAAGTTCGTTTTCGTCCTTGGGAGCCATCAGGGTCAGGTTGGGAAGATGGCGCAGATAGGAAAGATCAAAGGCGCCGTGATGGGTCGGCCCGTCGTTTCCGACAACCCCGCCCCGATCGATGGCAAACGTAACCGGAAGGTTTTGCAGACAGACATCGTGGCAAACCTGATCATAGGCACGCTGCAGAAAGCTGGAGTAGACGGCAAACACCGGCCGATACCCACCTGCAGCCAAACCGGCGGCAAAAGTAACGGCGTGCTGTTCGGCTATGCCGACATCAAAAAAACGTTCAGGAAACTCTTTGGAAAATTGAGTAAGACCGGTGCCGTCCGGCATGGCGGCGGTGATAGCAGCAATCCGTTCATCTTCCGCGGCCAGTTTACAGAGCGCGGCGCCAAAAATCGCCGTATATGACGAGGCGCCCCCCTTTCCTTTCAGCACCTTGCCGGTCTCGATTTCGAACGGCCCGACGCCATGAAACAGCGAAGGATTCTGCTCGGCAGGTTTATATCCCATTCCTTTTTTTGTCAGGACGTGGATAAGGACCGAATTGTCGAATTTTTTTACACTTTCAAGCGTCTCAATCAACGCAGGCAGATCATGGCCGTCAACCGGTCCGATGTATTCGAACCCGAACGCCTGAAAGAGCATGCCGGGCGTAAACAGCCCTTTGAATGATTCCTCCATCTTGCGGGCCACATGAAGGACCCCTTTGCCTATTTCCAGGCGTTTAAGAAACGATTCGGTACTCTTTTTGAAACGATGGACAAATTCGCTCGAAGCGGTACGGGAGAGAAAGTTGGACAGGGCGCCGACATTCTCGGCTATCGACATTTCGTTGTCGTTCAGGATTATGATCATATCCCTGTTGAGATGGCCGGCATGGTTGATTCCTTCATAGGCGATACCGCCGGTCATTGAACCGTCACCGATAACCGCCAGCACCTTGCCTTTGCGCCCATCCAGATCCCTGGCAACAGCAAAGCCGGTAGCAGCTGATATTGACGTAGATGAATGGCCAACGTCGAACGCATCGTGCGGCGACTCGTGACGCTTCGGAAATCCGCTGATTCCGTTCAGAGTACGGAGCGTGCCGAAATTGTCGCGGCGACCGGTCAGCAGTTTGTGAGCATATGCCTGGTGCCCAACGTCCCAGACGATTTTGTCGGAAGGAGTAGTAAATACCTTATGCAGGGCAATTGTTAATTCTACAACTCCCAGAGACGGAGCCAGATGGCCGCCATTGGCGGCGCAAGTCCGGATTATGGTCTGCCGCAGATCCGCGGCAAGCTCGGGGAGCCGGGAAACAGGAAGACGCTTGACATCTTCCGGAGAGTTTATAGTTTCTAGAATTGACATTAATAAGCCCGCTTTATTTATATAATAGCTACTTTAGTTTTTACGCTGAACAATATATCGTGCGATTTCTCTCAGCGGATCGGCTTCGGCGCCAAATATTTCCAGAGCTCTCAGCGCCTCATCCATCATCGCCCCAGCCTCTACCTTGGCGGCAGCCAGACCCATCACCGCCGGATAGGTAGCCTTGCCGCGAGCTTCATCACTGCCGGCATCCTTGCCAATTTCCTCGGTCGTACCCTCAATATCGAGAATATCATCGGCAATCTGGAAGGCCAGCCCCGCCGCCTCGCCATAGCGAGTTATCGCCGCCAGTTGTTTGCCGGCGGCCCCGCCCAGAAGCGCTCCGGCCACGACCGATGCCTTGATCAGGGCTCCGGTTTTATGAGTATGAATGTACTGAACAGTCGCCAGATCAATATCATGATGCCCTTCACTCTCCATATCGACAACCTGACCGCCAACCATGCCATAGGAACCGGCACAGGTCGCAATCTCATGGATTACCGCCAGCAGTCCGGAAGGGTCGCAGCCACCGGAAAAACGGGGATCGCTGGTCAGCTTGAAAGCCTCTGTCAGAAGCGCGTCACCGGCCAGAATGGCAATAGCCTCCCCAAAAACTTTATGATTTGTCGGATTGCCGCGCCGGAAATCATCGTCATCCATTGCCGGCAGGTCGTCATGAATCAGCGAATATGTGTGAATCATCTCCATTGCGCACGCGGCAGGCAGGGCGCGTTCGGAATCACCCACCACCGCATGACAGGCTGCCAGCATCAGAATCGGCCGCACCCGTTTGCCCCCCGCAAAAATCGAGTAGCGCATGGCCTTGTGGACACTGTGCGGCAACTCCGTTTCCTTCGGCATAAATCGGTCCAGCGCCGTATCGATAAGGGCGCACTGCTCTTTCAAATATACTTTCAGTTCCATAAACTGCTCCTCAATCTTCTCCAGGTTCAAAAGGCTCCCGTTTCAGCGAACCATCTTTCTGTTTCAAAAGAATTTCTACCCGACGTTCGGCGTCATCAAGCCTGCCGGAACAGAAGGCGGCATGCTTCACCCCCTCCTCAAAGGCCTTTAAGGAGTCCTCAAGCGTAAGCGAACCGGTTTCCAGGCGTTTTACAATTTCTTCCAATTTTTTAAGGGATGCTTCAAATTTATCAGTTGCCATAGTCAATATCTCTCATAATCTGGGATGGTGATTGTATACAGTATGGCTGCGGGCGTCAAGTTTTGCCGGTCTCAAGCGCTTCTATCCTGCAGCCGGCTTCCCCCTGGAATAGCCTAAGAAGCAGCAGTTCGCCGATTGCCAACGAAGCGGCATCGGTCACTATCCTACCGTCGCCGCTTCGCGTTGCGATCGCATAGCCGCGGGCAAGCGTTTTGAGGGGGGAAAGAACCTCCAAACGCGCCGCATTATCGCCGAATCTTTGACGGGTGGCTTCCAGCCGTTGTGACAGCAGATGTTCCGCGCGTTCCGACAGAAGCGCAATCCGTTGCCGCAAATCAATGATCCTCACTTTAGGGACATTATGCTGCAAAGAATCTTGAAGACGTTCGAAACGGTCACGACGGCGTGAGACAGCCACCCCCAGACCCGTTTCCAATCTTCCGGTCAAATCATCAAGCCTCTGGGCCAGATGTCCCAGCATCGTCCGCGGATCGTGCAATGCCCTGCGCAATCCTTCGATTCGGCCGTCATGAGCAGCCAGCAGGTTCTCGACCGATTTGCGCAAACGATGGGAAAGCATTTCAATCTGACCGCGAAGTTCATCGGCGCTGGCAATTACCATCTCGGCGGCAGCCGAAGGGGTTGGCGCGCGCAGGTCGGCGACAAAATCGGAGATGGTCCAGTCGGTTTCATGGCCGACCGCCGAGATGATCGGAATCTTTGACCGATAGAGTGCCCGGGCCACCACTTCTTCGTTAAACGCCCATAGATCTTCGAGCGAACCACCGCCGCGACCAATAATAAGCACATCTACTTCGGCGATTCGATTCATCTCATCAATAGCTCTGGCAATCTCCAGCGCCGAACCTTCACCCTGCACGCGCACCGGATACAAGAGTACTGCCAATGAGGCAAAACGGCGCTTCAGTACATTAATAATATCGTGAATGGCCGCTCCGGTAGGAGATGTAATCACACCGATTTTGCGCGGAAAGCGCGGCATGCTCACCTTATGCGCCTCGGCAAACAGCCCTTCTTGAGCCAGCTTTTCCTTTAACTGCACGAAAGCGGTCTGCAATGCGCCGATTCCAGCCGGCTCCGCGTATTCGCAAATCAGCTGATACTCGCCGCGCTGGTCATACACCGAAATACGGCCACGCGCAATCAGCGCCATTCCATCCGTAAGTCGGAATTTGAGATTTTTCACGGCGCCCTTGAACATCACGCAGCGCAATTGGGCTCCGACGTCCTTGAGGGTAAAATAGCAGTGCCCTGAAGAGGGGTAGGAAAGGTTGGATACTTCACCCTGCACCCAAAGCTGCTCGAAGTTTTCCTCAAGCACGCCACGGAGCAGAGCGGTCAGCCGACTGACCGTGAGGATGGTTTTTTCAGAGAAGATGTCCAAAAGAGGAGCTCGCTTGGTACACTTTATTAATATCGTATAAATTAAAAATCATCGGATGAGCCGCCGCCATCAAAACCGCCCCCTCCGCCGGAAAAGCCATCGTCTCCACCTGATGAACCGCGGCCACCGCCGAAAAAGCCGCCCCCCCATCCGCCGCCGAAGCCTCCACCACCCCAAAAACCGCCACCCCCGCCAAACATTCCGGAGACGGCCATGCTCAGCAGAAATCCGACGACAACCCCGCCGGCAGCCAGGAGCAGGAGCGTAACCAACCCCATGCCGGGGAAAGCAAGGTACGTCGCCAGAGGAAAGCCGATCGCTCCGGCCGCTCCGCCAAGATAGCGTGAAAACAGTCCGAGAACGGCTATGGCGACCACAGCTCCCAGCAGCATGGTAAAAAACGAGGGGGTGTTGTTTTGAGCTAACTGCTTTCTGACAGGTTGCCCGGTTCCCTTGAATTCACCTTTCGTAGCCGCGATAATACTATCGACACCAGCGGCAATTCCCTGATCATAGTTGCCGGATTTCAGATGGGGACGCATGACTTCCCTGATAATCCGCCCTGCCGTTATATCGGGAAGCACCCCTTGCAGCCCCAGGCCGACCTCGATGCGAACCTTGCGCTCCGCCTGGGCTATGACCAGCAGTACACCGTTGTCTCTCCCCTTCTGTCCAATTTTCCATGCGTCCGCCACACGGATCGAAAATTGGTCGATATCATCTCCCTGCAGTGACGGCACGGTTAGAACCACCACCTGATTGGAAGTCTCACGCTCAAAAGCGGACAGCTTCTGTTCCATCTGCTGAAGGGACTCTAAAGACAGCATCCGCGCAAGATCATTCACCCGCCCGGTCAGCGGCGGCGCCTCCAGCGCCGGAACCTGCACCGGCAAAAACAGCAGGATAATTATTAGTAAAAGATTTTTAAAGCTCATGGCGTCACAAATGATTCTGTCAGAATTTGACTTTGGGAGCGACCTTGGCCCCTTCTTCCGCCTTGAACGCCTCTTTGCGCTGCAGATGCAGCATCAACGAATTTGTCAACGAGTCCGGAAAGGTGCGGATACTGACGTTGAAAACCTGAACCGAGCCATTATAGCGTTCACGGGCAACATTGATGCGATTTTCGGTTCCTTCCAGCTGCTTTTGCAGATCGAGGAAGTTTTGATTGGCCTTCAGATCAGGATACTTCTCAACGACAACCATCAGTCGCGACAGTGCGCCGGAGAGTTCCCCCTGTGCCTGTTGGAATTTATTCAAACTTGCAGGGTTATTGAGAACATCTTTTGTCACCTGCATGGAGCCGACTTTGGCACGCGCCTCCGTAACAGCTTTGAGTGTGTCGGCTTCATGTTTGGCGTAACCCTTTACAACCTCAACGAGATTGGGAATCAGGTCGGCACGGCGCTGATAGGACGATTCGACATTACCCCAAGCAGCAATGACGGCTTCTTCGTTGGCCTGCATGGTGTTGTAGCCGCATCCTGAAAGTTGCGTGATAATTGTAATCAGAAACAGTCCGGCAAAGAGCTTTTTCATGATGTTTCCTCCGTATAAAATATGGTTACTTTATTATTCACAATCTTCCTTGCCATATCGAATTTTCATACCGGTCAGAATGGCATTGCAGATCAATGGTGTGATATTGGCCAAAATCAGCGGCAAATCATTGATAAGGATACCGTATATCATCCAAAGCGCAACCCCGAACGCCAGCAGAAGCGGCTGCCAGATGGAAATATCGCGAACATGGCGGGTTTGCAACGTTTTGATTACCTGAGGGATACCGGCAACACTTGTGAGTGCTCCGGCTACAAGGCCGATTGTGGTCGGAGTCACGAACGCTTCCTCCCGTCAAACTCCGAACTGGCCCAATCAATCTGTGTCAGCATCCCGCGCAACACGGTGACTTCGCGACTATCAAGATTCGCCCTGAAGAAGATCCGCCTGAGCGTGCGCATCATATGCGCAGGATTTTGCTCATTCAGAAAACAGATCTTGTTCAGAGTATTACTAAAGTGCGCAAAGAGCGTTTCCATCTCTTCGGATTTAGCCAGTTCAAGCGGCCGTCCTCCTCCCGCAGATTCGGAAGCCTTGCCAAGTTCGTAACAAAAAAGCAGCACTGACTGGGCCAGATTGAGCGAGCCATACTCATTTGAGGTTGGTATGGTGGCATGCCAACGACAGAGGGATAACTCTTCGGTAGTCAGACCGCTGTCCTCGCGCCCGAAAACTATTGCCGCCCGACCGTCCGGAGCAATCTGGTCCTTTAGGCGGCCAGCCACTTCCGCTGGAGAAAGAATTTCCTGGCGGTATTTGCCATGACGCCGGGTAGTACCGACTGTCAGGGTGCAGTCCGCCATGGCGGAAGCCAGATCGGGGTAAACTGAAGCCGATTCAAGCAGATCCCGTGCCGCAACAGCAAATTTTAACGCTTCCGAATCAAAACGGTCGCACCCTTTTACGATTCTTAACTGGGTAAAGCCCATATTTTTCATGGCTCGGCAGGTCATGCCGATATTTCCGGGCGATTGAGGTTCAACAAGAATGATTATGATCTCTTTGTTCAAGAATGTATCCTTCGTGATGCAAGTAAGGCGCGCATCCGCGCCAAGCGTTCTCTGGCGGGCCTTTTAGTTTTCCAGACGTGATAAGCATGAACGCACCATGCCGCAAAGATGAATCCAAACAGAGCCAAAACCAGGTAATGCTCATAGTTGTTGACATTGTCCAATACGAGAGAGGCGCTTTTGCCGAACAGATACCCGCCAAGAGAAAAAGTAACAGCCCAAACGAAAGCACTTGCCAAGTTTATCCGGAGAAATGTTCTGGGAGCAAGATTGGTTATGCCGAGAATTATCGGCAGAACTATTCTGAAACCATAGGTAAACCGGGAGATGAACGCCACGAAATTACCATATTTTTCAATCAGCTTAAGCGCTTCGCGAAATTTTTTCGCAATAAAATGGAAACGCTTGAGCAGCCCCCTCCCTTTGAAGCGGCCAAGGTAGAAATAGAACTGATCGCCAATAAAAGAACCTGCCCAAGCAGTGCATATCACACCAAGAACATTCAGATATCCCTGAAAGGCCAGAAAACCGGCCAGGAGCAAAATGGCCTCACCCTCCAGAAAAGTTCCGACAAACAGCACCCAGTACCCGTGTACTTCCAGGTAATCTTTGAGAATATGTTGAACGTGCACTTTCAGCCCCATCTGCCAAAAACGCGCAGAAAACAACTTTCAACTTGAGTAACGGCTGGAGCACCGTAAAGGATTTTTCCAGTCATGTCAAAGCAAAACTAAACCGCCTAATACATTGATTATACTAATATAACCGGCATATTAAGCTTGACAAACTCCTGCCGTTACAGTAGTTTTCCCCCGTCATGGCGTCGTTTGCATTTGGCTTATTTCGGAGAAATTGATGGCAGATATTTCAAAAAAAGACAAGCTGATCGAAGATGCCCATAAACATGCGCTTCTTGGTCAATTTGATAAAACTGCTAAAATTTACGAGCAGATCCTGGCATCGGAACCGGCCGCTATTAACCTGCGCCAGAAACTGGCCGAATATTTAATTAAAAGCGGGCGCAATGATGATGCTCGCAAAGAACTTGAGACCATCGGCAACCATTTTTCCAATAACGGTTTTTTTCTGAAAGCGATAGCGATTTACAAACAGCTGCAAAAACTCTTCCCGGCAGACATTTCACTATCTCTAAAGCTTGCCGAACTTAACGAAAAACATGGTCTCGTCGCAAATTCTCTTTCTGAATACAGACTCGTATATGAGTTTTACGAAAACGCCGGCGACATCTCCGCGGCGTTTGACATACTCGACAGAATGCAAAAAGTTGATCCCCGGAATATACCTGTAAAGATCAAGCTTGCCGAGGCCTACGCTCAACAAGAAAAAAAGGCAGAGTCGTACGCCCTGTTCGCTAAAACAGCAGCCCTACTTCTGGAGCAGGGTGACAACGCCGCATTTTCTAATATTTGTATTCGTGTCCGGCAGCTTTTTCCCGACAAGCCGGATTTTCTGCTTGAACTACTTGCCGAGCAGATCCGTTCGGGCAATGCCACAGCCGCGATAGGCAGCCTCCAGAATATTATTCGCAGCAACCCGCACAACAAGCCGGCCTGGGACCTGATAGTACAAGCCTACCAGCTGTTAGAACAGCCGCAGCGTGTCAAGACCGCCTGTCAGCATTATTTGAACTTTTTTCCGGCGGAACCTGCCGCGATATTAGGCCTTATTTCGTCCGTCACCGCGGAACAAAATCCTGCCGAAGCGCTTAAGCTGCTTGACCGCTACGAAGCAACACTTATTTCGGCCGGTTTTCTGCAGCAACTGGAGCAAATTTATCTCTCCCTCGATAAAATTGATCCGATCAACATAAAAGTAGTTGAAGGTCTCATCAGGATTGCCACTGCGGCGGGCAACGAAAACGAAGTACGTCTGCTTACATCAAAACTGCAATTATTGTCTGCTATTTCAGGCGATATTCAGAATGGCTCTACCGAGTCTGAGTCACCTTCCGATGTATTTTGCACCACGGACTCACCTGTTTTCGGCGAAAGCCCTCTAGAACAGGAGATGACTCCTGATTTCGAAAACTTAGCTACCGATACAACATCAGCAGCCGTACTTTCAGATGCAGCTATTGAAACGGCTCCGCAGTCTGAAGATGAGATTGAGATCGACGTTGAGATCGACTTTGACTTCCCCTTTGCTTCTTTGGACCAGGAAGCCGATGAGACTTTAGTTTGTGACAACTGGCTTGATTCGATAGATGATTTGTTTGGCACCATCAACACTGCGCCACGCACGGTAAAGTTCGGCAACGAAATGGATAATTCCGACGCGCAGACGCATTTTGATCTGGGGCAGGCTTTCAAAGAGATGGGTTTATATGATGAGGCTATCAACGAGTTTCGTCAGGCATCTCATGACACATCGATGCGGTTGGTATGTTTGATAATGCAGTGCGCATGTCTTAGAGAACGCGGCGAACCGGAAAAAGCCATTTCCATGCTGTCAACGCTGTTAAAACCGGGTTTAAGCGAAAAAGAGAGCTGTGCCGTAAAATATGAGTTGGCATCAGGATACGAAGCAGCGGGAAATGCTGAAAAGGCGAACCTGCTTCTGAACGAAATAAATGCCATTAATCCCGGTTTCAGGGATCTAAGTTCACGCCTCAACGCTGCAAGCCACCCGGACTCACTTGATTTTTCAGACGAAGAGCTTAAGAACTTCGGGCTGAAATAGCATCGTACAGTAACTCTTTTTACAGATATCTTGGCACAATATCGATAAACATGCTCCAAGGAGGTCTACCACATGAGAAGAACTCTCTCTGCCGTGCTGTTTGTTGCAGTGTTGGGGTATATGCATTCAACCGCATTCGCGGCGGAATTGCTTTATGTCAAGCCGAACGGCTTGGAAAATGCCGTATCGGTCGATATTTCAGCCGACATTGCGATGACATACACCTATTACAATGTTCCTGGCAAGGCACGGGCAGTCGTTGACATTGCCAACGTTGATCCTGAAAAAGTTGAACCTTTGATTGTCGTAAACAGAGGGGCGGTGGCAAACATCAGTGTCGACAAGGCCCTGAGTTCCGGAGTTGACATAAGTAGAATTATTTTCAATCTCACCTCTGAATCGGATATTTCCGTCACTGCCGCTCCGGACCGAAAGCTGCTCACGGTAACATTTCGCGACTCGGCAACTGACGACATTAAACCGGAGCCTAAACCTGCACGGCCACCCGAACCGGTTGCGACAGTTGCAGCTCCTGCAATCGCCACGGCAGCACCTCCGGCTGCAGCGGATAAAGAAGAGGCCAAGTCCGCGGTCGAAGATCCTGCTGCCAATGCCGCAGCCACATCGCCCAATACAGCTGCAACGGGCGAGGCTCCACTTCCGGCGGCTACGAAGCGGATCGTAAAACTTGAACCGGTCGTACCTGTCAGCATTGCGCCGGCAAACCCCATAGCGTTGACAGTGCAGAAAATATCAACCGGAGCATCCTATATTGATATACGCACTAACCAGCCCATTTCGGATTACAATAAATTCATATTATCCAGCCCCGAGCGTCTCGTCATTGACATTCAGGGAACAAAAATCAACCAGAAACCGAAAACCATCCCAATAAACAAGTTCGGAATTACCAAGGCTCGCATCGGTATCTCACCAAAGAACATCCGCATTGTTCTTGATTCCAGCAAAGCCGGATTTCCCGCATATACCATTACCAGCACGGAAGAGGGGCTGCGGATAAATTTCAAGTAAGTTAGTTCCTTAAAAAAAAACCGGCCTGCCACCTCATTGATTTGAACTGGTGGGCCGTTTTTTCCAGGTATCAGACATGGGAGGTTCCTTCAACGAAAAATTGTATGTATGGATCCTTAATCCTAATCGGTATCCGGTTCCGAATCTATTTCATGTTTACTGATTGCTTTTAATGCTTTCTCTTTGTTTTTTAAAGCATTCTTATTTCCAGGATCCAACTTAAGCGCCTTTTTGTAATCAGCCAAGGCTGCCTCAAACTGTTTCTTTTTATAGTAAATGACTCCTCTGTTATTGTAGGCCATATGATAATCAGGATTAACTTCTATTGCCTTGGTGTAATCCGCGAGAGCAGCATCGTAATTTTTTAACCTGTAATTGGCTAGACCTTTATTATAATGCAGTGCTGAATCTTTTGGCTGGAATTCCACGGCTTTGCTGAACTCAATAAGTGCTAAATCATGTTTGTTGAGAGCGCTGAAAACACGCCCCTTCCCATTGTATGCTGCCGCATACTTTGGGGCAAGACTTGTTGAGGTATTATAATCAGCCAGAGCTTTATCATAATCCTTTTTGTGCAATAGGGCGTTACCTCTGGTGAAATATGGTCCAGCCTTCTTAGGATTTAATTCTATAGCTTTATTGAAATCTGTTATTGCATCATCGTAGAGCTTTTGGAGGTTAAATGTTCTGCCTCTATTGTAGTAAGCAAGATAATTCTTAGGGTCAAGTTCAATGGATTTGTTGAAGTCATTCACAGCGCGGTCATATTTTTTTAAATTTTTATATGCAAGTGCTCTACCTAAATATACTCTGGTGTTCTTCGGGAAAAGCGTTATAGCTTGAATAAAGGTTTCTAAAGCATCATCATATTTTTTCTGTTTAAGCAATAAATTGCCATCTTCTATAAGTTGATTTATTTGAAGCTCGTTAACTGCTGTTTTATATTCTTCCTTACTTTTATTATCAAGTTTACCATTCGCCGCCTCTTTTTTCAGCCTTTCGATAGTGCGCATCGATTCCTCATATTTTTTACGAAGATCTTCTGCTTCGGCACTTTCTTCCTTGTCTTCCTTTGCATTATTAACAGCTTGTGCTACCTTATCAGGATCGGCACTAAGTTTTGCCTGCATGTAGTAGTTTTGACCATCCCATTTTTCGGTTATAATGATCGTTGCCACAGATCCAGATGTGTAAGTAACTATTTCATCCTGTGTCAATTCGGAATCCTTCACTACTGTATGGCTTGTCAAGTATGTACCTAACTCTTCTAACAATAAACGCTTAATTTGCTCAAGAGCTATTGTCCTGCTTCTCAGTTTACTATCGTCTTCTCCAGCTTGATATGTGTACTCTTTTATATAGGTAACTTCAGTAGCATATACATATTGAATCATTACCAAACTTAAGAGTGCAGTAAACAACAATAGTGTATTAACTGATTTGCCCATAAGTGCCTCCATGAATCAATGTAGTATGTGGTTGTTATCTTTTAATTTTGTTATCATTAAAGTATTTAATGTCGAGCGCCATGGTAATTTTCCAGTTTGTGAGGTGTTAGCGCCAAGTTAATTTGCCACCCCCGGCGCCAAGCTTATTTTCCAGTTTGGTTCTAATCGCCGCCAAGGTGATTTTCCAGTTATGCGATCAACGGTTTCCT
>CAIYDX010000007.1 GCA_903925005.1 uncultured Geobacteraceae bacterium | reverse complement strand
ATCCTGCAAGCATTACAACGAGCAGCCATATTATCAAACGAAAAATTTAGAGGCGTTCGCTTTGTCCTTACCGAAAAAAATCTTAGGATTATAAGTAGTAATAGTGAGCAAGAAGAAGCGCAGGAAGATATGGAAACAGATTATCACGGGGTTGCTTTAGATATAGGTTTTAACGTCAATTATCTGATGGATGGATTAAATAATACTTCCGCACAAAATATCACTTTTTCGTTTGGCGATCCCAATAGCAGTATTTTAATAACCGTACCTGGTAATGAAGAGTTTAAATATGTGGTTATGCCAATGCGAATTTAAAATAATTTAAATTATTTTATCCTGCATGGTTTAATGTTTCACGTGAAACAAAAGAAAGAAAAAAATGAGTGAATATAATTCAGACAGTATAAAAGTTCTAAAAGGACTGGAAGCAGTCAGAAAACGTCCTGGTATGTATATAGGGGATACCAACGATGGTACAGGCTTGCATCACATGGTATTTGAGGCAGTAGATAATGCTGTTGATGAGGCCTTGGCAGGGTATTGTGACGAAATAAACGTGATTATCCATGCTGATAATTCAATAAGTGTAAGCGATAATGGTCGCGGTATTCCCACAGATATACATAAAGAAGAAAATAGATCAGCTGCTGAAGTTATTATGACGATCCTGCATGCGGGTGGAAAGTTTGATAGCAATTCTTATAAAGTATCTGGTGGTTTACATGGTGTTGGTGTTTCTGTAGTTAATGCATTATCTGAATGGTTGAAATTAACTATTTACCGTGATGGTAAAGAGCATTTCATGGAATTCCGCCATGGCGATGCAGTTGCACCCCTTAAGGTGATTGGTCCATCCATTAAAAAAGGCACCATTGTTCACTTCTTAGCTGCAAAAGAAACCTTTGGTTTAGTTGAGTTTCACTTTGATATTCTGGCAAAACGTTTAAGGGAATTATCCTTTTTAAATAATGGGGTAAAAATAGCCTTAATAGATCACCGAACAGGCAAGGAAGAAAATTTTGCCTTTAGCGGAGGAATAAAAGGTTTTGTCGAATATATGAATAGAAATAAGACACCACTTCATCCAACGGTTTTTTATGCTATTGGTGAAAAAGATGGAATTACGGCAGAAATTGCTATGCAGTGGAATGACACGTATCAGGAAACAGTTCAATGTTTTACCAATAACATTCCCCAGCGTGATGGTGGAACACATTTAACTGCATTAAGAACAGCAATGACGCGCACGTTAAATCAATATATTGAAGCGGAACAAATAGCCAAGAAAGCTAAAGTGGATACCACAGGTGATGATATGAGGGAGGGTTTGACAGCCGTTCTTTCAGTTAAATTACCTGATCCAAAATTTTCCTCACAAACCAAAGATAAATTAGTTTCATCAGAAGTCCGGCCAGTAATTGAAGATTTGATTGGTCAGCAAATGAGTTCCTTTCTATTAGAAAAACCACTTGACGCTAAAATTATCGTTAATAAAATTATTGAAGCAGCAAGGGCACGAGAAGCAGCACGGAAAGCACGTGACTTAACACGAAGGAAAGGCGTTCTGGACGGTATGGGTTTACCTGGTAAATTAGCTGACTGTCAAGAAAAAGACCCCGCTCTTTCCGAACTATATCTGGTAGAGGGCGATTCTGCAGGGGGTTCAGCCAAACAAGGTAGAGATAGAAAATTTCAGGCAATTTTACCTTTGAAAGGAAAAATTCTAAACGTTGAAAGAGCCCGATTTGAAAAACTTATTTCATCACAGGAAATAGCAACATTAATTACTGTGTTGGGAACGGGTATTGGTAAAGACGAATATAATCCCGACAAATTACGTTACCACCGCATTATCATCATGACTGATGCTGACGTTGATGGCGCGCATATCAGAACATTACTGCTGACTTTTTTCTATAGGCAAATGCCTGAATTGGTTGAGCGTGGTCATATCTATATTGCGCAACCTCCTCTGTATAAAATCAAACAAGGTAAAGAAGAGCGTTATCTGAAAGACGATCAGGCGATGAAAATTTATATGCTCAAATCTGCGCTTAATAATGCTGCATTGTACCCTTCAGCCAACGCTGATCCTATACAGGCCGATGCTTTGGAAGAAATAGCAAAAAAATACTTCCTTGCCGAGGCAGTTATTGACCGGTTGTCCCGATTTACAGCACCTGAAGCCAGCCATGCCTTACTTACGCTGCCTACTCTTTCGCTAGACAATCAGGAACAAGCTGAACAGAGTGCCAGATTATTGGAAAATGCTTGTGGCGACAATATTAAAGTGGTGGTGGAAACAGATGAGAATGGAGATCATCGTCTGCGATTGGATAAATTACAGCACGGCAATTATTCAGTCAGTTATATGGACAGGGATTTTATAAAAGGGAGTGATTACGTTCAAATTCGTGACACGGCCGATGTTCTGGCCGGACTTTTAGGGTCTGGCGCCCATATAGTAAGAGGTGATCAAAAGCGATCTGTAAGCAGCTTCAAACAGGCAATAGAATGGCTGTTGGAAGAAGCAAAGCATGGTGTCAGTATCCAGCGATACAAAGGCTTGGGAGAAATGAACCCTGAGCAATTATGGGAAACTACAATGGACGTGAGCAATCGTGTTTTGTTAAAAGTAGGTATTGAAGATCTTCTTAGCACCGACGAAATATTTACAACGCTAATGGGGGATATTGTTGAACCACGCAGGGCATTTATAGAACAAAATGCGTTAAGAGTAAAAAATCTGGACGTTTGATTTTAGCTTTCTCAATAGGAAAAATCTTTGCTGAACATCATCCTGAAAATATTTCTTTTGATTTTTTTTCTATGGATAGAAGGATGTTCCGAACATTCTTCAACGAAAGAAAAAATTGAAAATACTAGAAATAGTAGCCCAATTGTTGAAATGGGAACCCCAGAGACATATTGCGTTGTATATTGCTACTTAAGAGTTCCTTTCTCCATTCCAAAGTATGGCATGGATCATAAATTAGGGAGAGTATTCTGTGACTTTGATGCAGAAGTAACAGCCCAGCTTCCTATTTATAATGGTGAAACTCGAACGAAGAGTTTACAAGCTTCTGCCATTGGTGTGTTTAAAAATGAAATAGGAACAGCCACTGGAGACGTTGAAATGAGCACTGGAATTATTAAAAAGTATTTTGTGGGCGCAAAAGTCAAAAACATTCATTGTCACTTATAAGGTTAATGTAAATCAAATAGTTGTGGTAATGCTAAGGTTTTTCAAATTTGAAAAATCTGAGTTTTAAGTTCATCTAAAGTTACTAACCGAATCAGGAAATTTTATGTGTGGAATAGTAGGAGCAATTGCACATCGCAATGTCGTTCCGATCCTGCTGCAAGGTTTGCAGCGTCTTGAGTATCGCGGTTACGACTCGGCAGGATTGGTAGTAGTTAACAACGGGCAACTTGAACGTGTTAGAAGCACCGGCCGGGTAGCAGAACTGGCTACTAAAAGTGTTAACACTCAGGGATTTCTTGGTATAGCACACACACGCTGGGCTACACATGGAGTTCCAAGTGAGCGTAATGCTCATCCACACATAAGCAGAGAGACAATTGCAGTTGCCCACAACGGAATTATAGAAAACTATGAAGAGTTACGTGCACGTCTGAGCGCTCAGGGTTATCAATTTACTTCGGATACCGATACCGAAGTGATAGCACACTTGATTCACAGCCATTATTCAAAGGGGAACAGTTTACTAGCTGCCACCCAAATGGCACTTACAGAGTTAGTTGGGGCTTACGCAATTGGTGTCACAGCCGCCGATAATCCAAATCTTTTGATTTGCGCACGCAAGGGAAGTCCTCTGCTAATAGGTGTGGGAGAAAATGAACACTTTTTTGCTTCGGATGCATCCGCATTATTGCAAGTAACAAAAAAAATGGTGTATCTGGAAGAGGGTGACGTTGCAGAAGTAAATCTTGATAGCTATAGCGTTTTTAATGCAAAAGGTGAGCTAGTTGTTCGTCCAGCTCATATCAGCGAATTAACCAATGAAAGTGTGGAGTTGGGTGACTATAAGCACTACATGCAGAAGGAAATTCACGAGCAACCGCAAGCACTTGCGGACACTCTGGAAGCTGTATGCAATAGTCATTCATTGGTTCCTGGGATATTTGGCGCGGAGGCAGCAGCGACTTTTGCCGATATAAACAGTGTACTCATTCTGGCCTGTGGCACCAGCTTTCACGCAGGACTGGTGGCTAGGTACTGGCTGGAAGAAATTGCCGGTATTCCGTGCAACGTGGAAATTGCTAGTGAATATCGCTACCGCGTAAGTGTGGGAAACCCAAAAGCTCTGGTGGTAACTATTTCTCAGTCCGGTGAAACCGCCGACACTCAGTCAGCGCTCAATCACGCCAAATCGATGGGACAGCCTCATACACTGTCTATCTGCAATGTACCGGAAAGTGCATTGGTAAGGATGTCAAAATTACGTTTATTAACAAGAGCGGGTCCGGAAATTGGTGTTGCTTCGACCAAGGCCTTTACAACGCAACTAGCCGCCTTATTTCTTCTGACTCTTGTTCTTGCAAAACAACGTGGAAGGCTGACTAAAGAATCTGAACAAAAACATTTACATGAACTGCGCCATTTACCAAGTGCAGCAAAATCTGTACTGGGAATTGAACCCGTTATTGCCAAACTGGCTGAACGCTTTGCAGATAAACATCATGCCCTGTTTCTCGGACGAGGATTGCATTACCCGATTGCCCTGGAAGGAGCGCTCAAGCTTAAGGAAATTTCCTATATTCACGCAGAAGCTTATCCGGCCGGTGAACTAAAGCATGGTCCGCTGGCTTTGGTTGACAAGGATATGCCGGTGATTGCTGTTGCACCCAACGACATACTACTGGAAAAACTAAAGTCTAACCTTCAGGAGGTAAGAGCACGAGGGGGCGAACTATACGTGTTTGCAGACGCCAACACACGAATTCATTCTAGCGAGGGTGTCAATCTGATTCAAATGCCCGAACATGCAGGATATTTGAGCCCTATTCTTCACACCATTCCTCTGCAATTGCTGTCATATTACGTAGCATTGCAAAAGGGAACGGATGTCGACAAACCCAGAAATCTTGCAAAGTCAGTTACCGTAGAGTAAATCCACTAAAAGTTTAGAGGACTTATGGGTTTGTAACTGACCGGCTTGCAAGTCTGCAAGTTATGTCGGGGCACAAATCGTGAAGCGGGTAACCCTGCACGCGTTCTCTAACCGTGAAGGGATTTCAAATGGCTGTTATTGCCGTATTCAATCAAAAAGGGGGCGTTGGAAAAACGACGACCTGCCTGAATCTTACAGCAGCGCTAGCAATCGCCCAAAAGAATCCTATTGCCCTTGATATGGATCCTCAGGGGCATCTGAGTCTTGCTTGTGGAGTTAAGAATGCAACCTCACCTGATGAAAGCCTGGAAAGGTTTTTTAAACATCAAACGCCCTTAACTAAGCTTCTCCGCGATACACCGGCTGGCTGGCAAATAATTTCATCCTCACTTGGATTGGCAAAAGTGGATGCCCTATATGGGAGTGATCCTAAAGCTGCGACGCTGCTCAAGCAAGGGTTTGGGGTAGATTTAGGGCTGACAGGCGCCCCGATCCTGATTGATTGTTGCCCCATGCTTGGTGTGCTCACTTTGAACGCTCTGCTTGCCTCAGACAGAGTTTTAATCCCTGTGTCGGCAGACTATCTCTCAATGCAAGGAGTTCACCGGCTGGATTCAGCACTTAATGTTTTGGAAACCAAGTTAAAAAGAAAATTCGAGCGAAGAATAGTCGTGACGCGATTCGATTCAAGAAGGAAACTCTCGCAAGAAATCTACGAAAAGCTTAAGCAAAGATTTGGTTCACGGGTTTGCAACACAAAAATAGGAGAGAATGTAGCACTGGCAACCAGCCCGATGCACGGAAAAGATGTATTTGCATTTTCACCCAATAGCCCGGGGGCGGCAGACTATAGGGCACTAACAGTAGAGCTGGGGAAAAGTGGATTTTTCGAGGCAGAAGAAATGCTTTGTCAGTAAACATATAGCCAATGCAACCAGATACACATTGCAATGATAGTAATCAATCAAAAGGGTACATCAGACAAAAAAGTTAACGGCTGATCGTTAACAGGATGAGAAAAACTCAAGCGATTGGCATGCAGAAACAAACGTTTTTCTGCACGTCCCTCATATAAACTATCCCCAATAATAGGATGACCTATAGCTGCCATATGCAACCTTAATTGATGGGTGCGTCCGGTGAAAGGCTCGAGTTCAATGCGGCTGGTATCCGCTTCGATATCGTACGAAAGAAGTTTATATTGCGTCAGCGAAGGCTTGCCGGTCTCGGTATCAATTTTATGTTTCGGTCGATTTGGCCAATCGGCCGCAATTGGTAAATTGATTTCACCCGATGGGGGTTCAAGTTGCCCTGAGACTAAGGCAACATAGTGTTTTTTAATTTGACGATCACGAAACATCTGTGACAGAAGCTTTTGCATTTCAGGGCCTCGCGCAAAAATAATCAGTCCGGAAGTTGCCATATCAAGACGATGCACAACAAGAGCATCCGGATAAAGGATTTGGATGCGTGAAGCTAAGCAATCCTGCTTTTCAGTCCCCCGTCCCGGTACCGAAAGCAAACCGGCAGCTTTATTGACTACGAGTAAATTGTCATCAAGATAAACTAAATCGGGT
>CAIYDX010000006.1 GCA_903925005.1 uncultured Geobacteraceae bacterium | reverse complement strand
TGATTGGTGGAAGCAGCCTGGCAATGATACTGTCTTTCAGCTCTTTCGAATAATGCTTCATTATTTACCCCTTTCCGGTGCCCCCAGAGTAACAGATTAATTTGGAAAGGGGAGGTGACAACTATCCTGACACAGGGGGCGACAGACAATTAAAGCCAATGACAAAAGAATTAAGGATTTGTACTTTGAGTTTGCAAAGAAAACCTCACAGCAGACGGATCCATCAGAGGCCGTTACCTCTCCAGTAACAGCCACAATACTTGCCCAGATAAGTGATCTTAAAGCCCAGAACGAAGCTCTCAGAATGGACGATTGCAAGTCGTCCGTTTCTTTAGCTTCCAAGCCAAAACAAGCAGATAAAAATACTAAACAGGATTATTCCGGAGTTGTTAAGTTTTTTGTACAGGCAATTGCCCACTCAGTATCGGGGTATCTGCCGAATGAAAAGTCAAATCTTGAGCACAAGGTCGCTGAACACGAGCTAAAAATAAAAAATCTACGTGCTGAAATTGTAAAAGAATCGTCAAAACACCCTGATCCGGTGGATACCAGTACTTCTGCGCGAGAAATTGCCATTTTGGCAACCATCAACGAATTGAAATCTGAAATAGCCGCACTGAACCAACGCATAGCCAGCAAGGCTGAAGAAGTGATTTATGAAACGCCAGTGTGCTCTGATGAAACCTTATCAACCGGGGTAATGGATAGAGAACATAAAACAGAAAAACACGGCAATTTCGAAAGTGCAGATGGTGTCAGCGTAAAATTTGCTTCGGAGTTGAGCGTGGGGAACTCTGATCCAGAACCTGAGTCCCACGTGCATACATCTAATAACCTCGACCCTCAAATAAAAGCGATACTGGAAAAACATGCTGCGGAACAGACCAGAGGACTGGTAGCGGAGGGTGCTATATCACCTGAGTATCAGGCGGTAGTTGTCTCCAACATAACTACAAGTGGCACTTTAGAAGATACCATTGTGGCACTCGACTCACCCACTGATGGACATGGACCGGAAGTTGCTGAAGGTGAACAAAATCTGCCTACTGCTGTTTTAGTGTTGCCAGAAGAAGAAAATGAGAGCGAAAGAGAAATTGAAATTAAAGAGGTCCCACTTGGGATTCAGTCATCTACTCTCTCACCAGTAATTGAAGCTGGCAGTGAATATAATGAAGGGGGCCATGTTGTAACAACTCAAAATTAATTCGCAAGTATCCGTACCAGAAGTCAAGTGGCCACCGGTACTGTCCAGTATGAATACTCTTCGGTAAATGTTGACCCAAATCAAACGTCAGAGGTCACTGCTATTGATAAAGACGGTTCGGCTTTCCGGGCGCGGTACAATAAAAATACGCCTTTAACTATGACGCCAGCTTCTACCCCGACAACAACCGAAGAGCAGCCAAAGTCCCAGGATTCTGCTCCAGTAAGTTATTCTGAATCAGAGCCGGTGTTCCGCGCCAAGAGACAGCAGTCATTTACGCCCGTTCCAAGACCGATCGACAGTTTGCCTAGAGAATCAAAGTAACAAATGGTGACAACAGCAGAGGATAAAGGTGGTGGATCATTTAATAGAACTCGTAAATCTAATGTCAATCCAGGAAAAGTTTTCAAAGAAGTATCGCAAAAAGTATCCGAATAGAATTTTTATAAAAAGCGGATTATCACTGGAACTAAATAGTCGCGTTGTTTAGTGGACCCTTTGGTCAAGACAATAATGCTTTTAGTTTAAGATGGTAGTTTCTGCTTTTGATTTT
>CAIYDX010000005.1 GCA_903925005.1 uncultured Geobacteraceae bacterium | reverse complement strand
GATAATCGAGGGGGAAAGTTACCGCAAAAAGAAGGGGGCCATCGGGAATAAACTATGATACGTTAGCGAACCAATTCAGCACGCCGTGCCTGGGTGAATGGGTTTGAAAACCAGGTGGGTGAATGATCGTGAAAAATGACAGATAAGAACTTCTTGCGCTCTGCGCTATTGAACACGGGTGGAGACTCAAACGCTTCCTTCTCCAAGCTGTTGAATATTTTCATTCTGGTCATGGCATACTCGCAAAGTCAAAAATTTTAGTAGTCAAAAAAACGGTCGTTTTATTGATCAAGCCGACTCGGAAACAATTAGTTTGATTTTGTACCTTGATTGCACCATATTACATACCATGAAACTTATATACTAAAACAAAATACTAACTTAGGAATATGAGTTGAGTTTTGTTGTATGAATTGTGACAGGGATGGTATCAATGTTTATCGGTTATGCCAGAGTATCAACCTCTGATCAGCACCTTGATCTCCAGAAAGACGCGCTAAATGCAGTTGGGTGTGAACGTATCTTTACCGATATCGCCAGCGGAGCGAAAGCACAGCGACCTGGCCTGACCGAAGCGATCCAATATTGTCGGCCAGACGATACATTGATTGTTTGGAAACTTGACCGTTTAGGGCGCTCTCTACCACATCTTGTTGAGACGGTGCGTGATCTTGATGCTCGGCGGATAGGCTTCAAAAGCTTGCAGGAGGACATTGATACCACCACTTCCAGTGGTAAACTGATCTTCCATATTTTTGCGTCGTTGGCTGAATTCGAACGCGATATTATCCGCGAACGGACCAAGGCCGGATTGATTGCTGCCCGTGCCCGTGGGAGAAAAGGTGGCAGACCTAAGGGCGTTGACGAAAAGAAAAAGAAAGCAGCCCTTTCCTTGAAGAAAGATCCCGATCGAAGTGTGAAGGATATTTGTGAGATAGTGGGGATATCGCGTAACACCTATTATAAGTACACGGCATCTGAATAGTTATAGATGGTAATGAGGTAGAGGACTTGTTACCCCTCAGATTTTATTGCATTGTTTGTGCACAATGGTAATATTCAACCCTGTAAAATACCGCGCTATTTCATCGAGGTGACTTGTCATGAGAAGACCACCACAGCAGGTTACCCCCCCCCCCCCCCGAGTCGCCCGATGTTTCCCATAGTCGGCATAGGCACCTCAGCCGGTGGCCTGGAGGCGCTGGAACTGTTCCTTCGCCATGTGCCGGCAGAGTGCGGCATGGCCTTTATCGTCATTCAGCACCTGTCACCGACGCACGTCGGCAACCTGACCGAACTTCTTCAACGCTCCACAACAATGAAAGTTTCCCAAGTAGATAGCACAACCAAAGTTCAACCCAATCATGTCTACGTCATCCCTCCCAACAAAGATATGTCGATCAGCAAGCGGACACTTCTTTTGCAGGAACCTGAAACTGATACAAAACATGGTCTTCGGCTGCCGATAGATTCTTTTCTTCTCTCGTTAGCTGAAGATGCTGCCGAACAGAGCATCGGCATTATCCTGTCCGGCATGGGTTCCGATGGCAGCAAGGGCATGAGAGCCATTAAAGAACAGGGCGGTCTGACGCTGGCACAGGAGCCGTCTTCGGCCAAATTCGACAGTATGCCCAAAAGTGCCATTGATGCCGGACTGGTTGACATCGTAGCCCCGGCAGAGGAACTACCTGCACGGATCATTGATTTTCTTGGCTGCGCAACTCCCCGCTGGAAAAACGAACAGGAACTTCGTGAAAAGGAACAGAGCAGTTTTGAAAAGATAACGACCCTGCTCAAGGCCAAAACCAGACACGACTTCTCACTCTACAAACCAAACTCACTCCTTCGCCGCATCGAGCGGCGCATGTCGATCCACAAAATTGATTCCATCACCAACTATGCCAAATTCCTGCAGAAGAACAGCCACGAGGTAGATTTGCTCTTCAAGGAACTACTGATCGGCGTGACCAATTTTTTCCGGGATCCTGTCATGTGGGAGGAACTGAAGAGCGAAGCCCTGCCGAAGATCCTGGCAGCGTATCCCGAAGGCGGGGCTTTGAGAGCCTGGTCATGCGGCTGCTCCACAGGTGAGGAAGCCTATTCGTTGGCTATGACGTTCAAGGAATCTCTGGATCAGCTTAGTCGACCAGAGGACTATACCCTGCAGATCTTTGCCACAGATCTGGATGCCGATGCCGTTGAGAAGGCCCGCAGAGGACTCTATACCGCCGCTATTGAAGCTGATATCTCAGCGGAACGGTTGCAGCGGTTTTTTATAAGGCAAGACAACAAATATCTGATCCGTAAAGAGATCCGTGAGATGGTCACCTTTGCCCAACAGAACGTGGTCATGGATCCGCCTTTTACCAAACTTGATATTCTG
>CAIYDX010000004.1 GCA_903925005.1 uncultured Geobacteraceae bacterium | reverse complement strand
AGGCTTAAACAACAAAGCCAAAGTGACTACGAAAAAAGCCTACGGTTTCAAAAGCTATGAAGTGATAAAACTGGCTCTATATCATACACTTGGGAAGCTACCCGAACCAGTAGTCACCCACAAATTCTGCGGATGAACCGAAATTCTATTACGTTCGTTACAGTAAATGCAAAATTTAGACTGCCAGACTATGTCGCAATGAGATTCAATCTCCAAATTGAGCACGTACACAAAGGTATATTATTAGGGACAGGTCCACTTATAAATCCAGGTTTCACTGGTAAATTAATGATCCCTCTACATAACCTTACAAATAATGACTATTATATAAAATGCGGAGAACCTCTAATAGGAGTTGAGTTTACTAAATTAAGTTATAACGACAGTTGGGGGCAAAACAAAACAACTCTGGACAGAAAAGGTGCATATAAGAAAAATACTAAAATAAAAAGCGACAAAACATTTCAACAATATATAGACTTATTTATTCCACGAGGGCTTATTGTTAAAAGCTCTTTGTCCAGCACCTTAGATAAAGCAGAGCGAAGTGCAGATAAGGCAGATAAATTAATTAGGCGAATCACAAGATTGAGTTTGGTGGCAGTAGCAGCATTACTAGTATCACTTTCTGCTTTGTCATATCAAGTGTATGATGTTGTTAGTAGCGCTAACAACAATGTTAATTTATCAACTCAGAAATACATTGAAATAACTAAAGATTTAGAAAAAACCAAACAAGAATTAACAACAAAAATCGAAAATCTACAGATGCAAATACGTAAAATCAAGAAATAAATTTGCAAGCAATGGATAAATTTCAGAATATTAGACATATTGAGATATGCGGCGGTATTGCATCAGGCAAAACCACATTTGCGTCGATATTATCCAAAATCGGAATTGATCCCATCTATGAATCATTCCAGTCAAACCCATTCTGGGAAGCGTTCTACGCTGACCCACAAAAATATACCTTTGAAACCGAAATTTCTTTCATGCTCCAGCATTACCACCAGATAAAAAAGCAAAGTGCTGACAATGAAATTATGGTGTGTGACTACTCGTTTTTGCTGGACATGGCATATGCCGAGATTGGACTTCAAGGGTCACGGTTGGATGCGTTCAAAGTCGTTTACGAAGAAATCAAAAAAGAACTGCCGCCCCCGGCATTGATAATCCATCTTCAATGTGATCCTGAAACGGAGTTGACCCGCATCAGCAACAGAGGGCGCACAGTAGAAAAATCTATCACCATGGATTTTCTCAGGTCACTTAATGCCGCAATTGAATCGCAAATTATCAAAGCCAGACCTCATACAAAGATCATCACTATCGATAGTGCAAAAATGGATTTTGTAGATGATAAAACATCGCAAAAGGAGTTGATTGCTCTAGTGTTAGAAAAAACAAAAAAAGCTCAGGTTATATAAAAGTCAAGTGCTAATGTTCGGTCGCCCGCCCGGCCACCTCAAACTAGGGTTTAATGAGTGTTTTTTAGGCAATTATGTAGAACTTTGACTAGGATGGCACAAACCCAAAAGAAGCTTGTACAACCCCTTCTAAAATATGGACACTGCACTTGACGCCTCTCTATTCTTAAGGTTTTACTCTCCTGAGTCACCTCTTGTCCTTGTCGATCCAAATGAGTTCGAGTTTTGGTTTGGTGGACATCAATAATTCCTGTCAGCAATTCACTATGCAACGGATTTTGTTTGCGGTATAGCCTTGTCTGGGATGAGAATGCGCTTACTGAAAAACATCACTTCGTTTCCAATATATCGGCGCTGCGCCGTGTAATTCAGGCCATAGCTGAGAGACTTGCTTAATTTGTACATGGAGCAAATCTCTTCAACATTGTCATAAGATACAACCCAAGACCATTGAAAATTGTCGTTTTGAAGTGTCTCGGCAATCCCGTTGTGATCGTCATGTTCGTAGTAGTTGCGATACAAACCTTTCCCTTTGACATAATAAGGAGGGTCAAGGTAGATCAGGGATTTCTGCGGAAGAAAGTCTGCACAGCGCCTTAAAAGTTGCAATGAATCCTCGCAATACACTGAAACCCTGTCTGCATGTTCAGCAATTTTTTTTATTCGAGCAGCAATCACGTCTTTTTTGAACCGCGCGTCGAGCTTATACTCGCCAATTTGCGCTTTTCCCCCAATAACACCAGCCTTCAAAATTCCAGAACGATTCGTTCGATTCAAGAAGAGTGTTGCAAATCCTTTTTCAACCATACTGACTTCATTTTCATCGCGAAGCACTGAGCGCCACCTAAACCATTCCTCCATGGTAATTGGCGTTGATTCAAGCAAGTCTAATAATTCATCCGTGTACTGAGTCACAGATACCCAGAAAGCGTAAACCGCAGGGTCTATGTCATTTATATGAATATGACTGACATATCCATGGAATAATAGCTCCAAGGCCACTCCGGCACCGCCAGCGTAAGGCTCAAGATAATGGCCGCCTACCAATCTGTTAGCCTCCATAATCTCAGCTATAAATGGAGCAAAAGGCGCTTTGCCGCCAGGATAACGCAGAGGGCTATAGAGTTTGTTTGAGTACACGACTATGCCCCTTTCGGTCTCACATTCAATGAGGACAATTTCGACTCATCAACAAAATGTCCATTTTTCATAATGTTGCGCATAGTCTTCAAAAAATCATTCAAGAACTTATTACATAACTCTTGATTGGACTCAATCCAGCTCTTCCAAGGGTTATCTGATGTTAAGAGTCTTTGGAATTCGTCAGTCTCGGGCGTTGTCAAGCAAGTTGTCACTTCGCCTTTTAAAATAGTCATGCAGTAACCGGTTTCTTTATTCGGTGATGGTTTAGTGATACTTTTTTGATATGTTGCCAGTTTCTGGTATTTCCTGACCATCGTCCCGGTCT
>CAIYDX010000003.1 GCA_903925005.1 uncultured Geobacteraceae bacterium | reverse complement strand
TGTCGAGCGCCATGGTAATTTTCCAGTTTGTGAGGTGTTAGCGCCAAGTTAATTTGCCACCCCCGGCGCCAAGCTTATTTTCCAGTTTGGTTCTAATCGCCGCCAAGGTGATTTTCCAGTTATGCGATCAACGGTTTCCTTCTACCCTGTGTGAATCATTTCCGCACAGGAGACCTCATGGCACGAAGGAGCATACCGATGATCGAAATCAGTGAAGTATTGTATCAATGGCAGCAGGGGCGCAGTAAGACCAAGATCGCCGAAAGTCTGGGCATTTCCCGCCCTACGGTGCGCAATTATCTAAATCAGGCTACTGCTGCCGGATTAACAACAGATAGTAGTCCTGGTGAGGTCGCTACCATCGCCCTGTCGGTGACAGCAAAGGTGTCCGGCAATAAAACTGCAGCCCCTGCAATTGCAGCAATCGCTGTTCACGAAAAACGGATCAAGGAGCTGCTTAAAGAACGTGATATGACCGCCAAGCAGATCTGGCGGCTGCTATCAGAAGCCGGACATCGCTTTAGTGAACGCAGCATCAACCGCTATGTTCAGCAGATTGCTCCTTCTCAACCTACGGTTACGGTGCGCCTGGAAGTTGATCCCGGTACTCAGGCACAGGTAGACTTCGGTCAGGCTACTCTCACCTTTGCCGGAGTACGTAAGCGGTTATGGGCTTTCGTCATGACCCTTTCCTACAGTCGCCACCGCTTCGTCCGGTTTGTCGAACATCAGGATATTGCCACATGGCTCGATTGCCATATCCGGGCCTTCCAGTTCTTCGGGGGTGTTCCGGCCACCGTGCTCCTTGATAACTTAAAGAGCGGCGTAGTGAAACCGGACCTGTACGATCCGACCATCAACCGGGCATATGGTGAACTGGAGCGATTCTTTGGCTTTGTTGCTGATCCCGCCAAGGTCCGCACCCCCGAACATAAGGGTAAGGTTGAGCGCTCAGTTCCGATAGTCAGGCAGCAACTGGTTGCAGGTCGTGTGTACGCTGATCTGGCCGACGCCAACGAAAAAGCACTCGTCTGGTCTCGGGAAGAAATCGGCATGCAGCCCAACGGTACTACTCACGAGGCACCCCGCATTCGTTTCGAACGAGATGAAAAAGGCGTATTGAAGGGACTGCCTGTCCATCGGTTTGAGATGCCGAATTGGAAAAAATGTACCGTCCACCCTGATCATCACGTGGTCTTTGAAAAGAGCTATTATTCAGTACCGACCCGCTTTGTCGGCAAAGAAGTCTGGGTGCGTGGCGGCCTGACAATGGTAGACATCTTCTACAAAGATGCCCAGATCAAGACCCACGCTGCGGCTTACCGTCCTGGCACCTGGCGCACCGACCTGAGTGATTATCCAGAGGGCAAGCAACTCTTTCTCCAGTTTCAGCCGGCCTACTGCAGAAAGGAGGCGTACAAGCTGGGCGAATATGCTGGGCAGATGGTAGATGAGATTCTAACTCCTCATGCCCTGGTTCATCTGCGCAAAGCCCAAGCGATCCTCCGGCTCGGCACAAAATACGGAGCCGAGAGACTCGATGCCGTCTGTCGCCATCTTCTTGAAAATGGTTCAAACAGTCACGCCGCTGTTAAACGGCTGTTGGAGAAAGGCATACCGCAATCTGCAAAAGTCACACAGCCGCCGCCGGTCTCGAATGAGGGGCTGGAGCTTTTACATCCGGCATTGAGTTTCGGGGAGGTGTCCCAATGAGACCATCTCCGACGATGCAGCTTACTCTCAAATCATTACGGCTTTCCGGCATTGCTGAATCCTTGGAGGTCCGACTTGAACAGGCACGGGAGTCGAGCCTTGGCTACATGGAATTCTTGCAAACTATCCTTCAAGACGAAGTAGAACGGCGCCACGCCAGCGGTGTGCAGCGGCGACTGAAACAGGCGGCATTCCAAGAACACAAAGCTATCGAAGAGTTCGACTTCACGGCGCTGCCTGGCATCAATCCGAAAGAGATAAAGGATCTGGCAACCGGAATGTTCATCGAGCGCAAAGAACACATAATCCTGTATGGCCCTCCCGGCACCGGCAAAACTCATCTGGCGCAAGCACTGGGTAACCGGGGGTGCAGAAGCGGCTACACGACTCTGTTTGTAACGGCGGCCAAGCTCTTCAGAAAACTGGCGACCGCAAGGATTGAGAACTCCTACGAAGAAACCATGAGGACGTTTCTCAAACCACAACTGCTCATTATCGATGACCTTGGCCTGACGGCCTTCACCCAGGAACAAACCGAGGCGTTCTATGAAATAGTTGCTGAACGGCACCATACCGGAAGCATCGTCATAACTTCCAACCGACCGCCGGGGGACTGGCCGGGACTCTTTCCAGATCAGGTGTTGGCAAACTCACTTATGGATCGGTTGGCGCACAAGGCACATCACCTCCCGATGAAGGGAGAATCATATCGAAAAAGAGGACGGCCTCAACAGGTCGTCACAAACTAACAGGAAGCCCGTTGATCGCTAAACTGGCAAATAAACTTGGCGCAGGCACTGGAAAATAACCCTGGCGCTTGACA
>CAIYDX010000002.1 GCA_903925005.1 uncultured Geobacteraceae bacterium | reverse complement strand
GATAATCGAGGGGGAAAGTTACCGCAAAAAGAAGGGGGCCATCGGGAATAAACTATGATACGTTAGCGAACCAATTCAGCACGCCGTGCCTGGGTGAATGGGTTTGAAAACCAGGTGGGTGAATGATCGTGAAAAATGACATTTTAATGCACGTGGCATGAAGCATTTATTCGGTAGAGGTGATGCATACCGTGGTCACTGTAAATATAATTTGGACATATGGAAAGGAAGGTATAACCGGATTTATATGAGGTTTTGGTCTAGGAGTGGTGAAGTTGACTGGGAGTCATATGAAATCATCGGGATAGACATTGATAGTTTACCTATTAATATGGGCAATGATGTAAAAGTTGATAATTGGATACCTAAAGAGGCAAGAGATGCCTACGATTCGTGGATAGCAGGATCATACTGAATCAATGCATCAACGATTGTATCAATGGCTCAAACGATAAGACGCCAGCGTACTTATAGGAGTTTTTATAATGTTTGATATGAATCAACATAGAGAGGCAATGAGGCAGTATCGAGAGTCAATATGTCGGGAGCCTAGTTATAAGTACTATCCGGATGAGCTTAGATTATCTCCAGATGAAGTATACCCGCTAAAACTATCAGCAGTCGTGAAGGTACTTACATGCGTTCATAACCCACCAACAACTCTGTATCAGAATATGGAAGATGAGCATACTAGAATTATGTCCTCCAAAAGTTGTTTAGATATAACAGGCTTGGGTTTGTCGATGTCTGTATTTCCTGTTACCATAATGACGAACTATTTTGAAATTGATTCTTTAGAAGAGTTTAAATCGATGTACAAGCCTGACTCTATTTTTTTGGTTAAAGGTGACTATCATATTTCTGAGGATTCAAATGTGTTTATTATAGGTCCCGACGTAACGTTATTACCCCCAGAAACAGCAGCAAATATGGACATGCAATTTAACAAATACATCCTCTCCAAAACCAATGGCTAGCTGTGTTCTCCGTTTTTATTTTTGGCCGATTAGTTTGCTACATGTGGGTAAATGACGAGATCTGAACTAATTTAAAACTGGCGGCGGTTTCGGGCTTACAACCATTGAATGATGGCAAAACAATCAGGAGCGGAAATGATCGCATATAATGACTATCTACTCGAAGCTGTAAGCGCGTCCAGAATTGCCGGACAGTATCAAAAGTCCCGTTTTGCCTCAACTCTGGATATAGAGATGAAAGGTGACAAGAACCTGGTGACTGAGGTTGACAAGGAATCAGAGCGCTTGATTGTAGAACACCTGCTCTCTCGCTTTCCTGACCATGACATTGTTGCTGAGGAGGGTGAGTACCTTCAGGCAGGTTCTCCATGCCGCTGGATCATTGACCCGGTTGACGGCACAACCAACTATGCCCACGGCTATCCATGGTTCTGTTCCTCTATAGCCCTTGAAATAGAAGGTGAGCTGGTTGCCGGGGTAATATACAACCCGATTTATGATGAACTCTTTACGGCAACCAAGGGAGAAGGCGCATTCCTGAACGGTAACCGCCTATCAGTATCCTCTCGGATGCCCTTGAGCAATTCACTGCTTGGTACCGGGTTCCCTTATGATTGCGCCACAGACCAAGCCAACAATTTTGCTAACTTCATCGCCTTCCAGAAGAGTGCCAGAGGGATTCGCCGGGCAGGTGCCGCTGCGCTTGACCTTGCCTATGTTGCGGCCGGAAGGCTGGACGGATTCTGGGAACTTAAGCTGAAAGCGTGGGATGTGGCTGCAGGAGTCTTGATGGTTCGTGAAGCTGGCGGCGTTGTAACGACCTTTGATGGCTCAACATACGACATTTTTAACGACAGGATAGTGGCCAGCAATGGCCTGATCCATGATAGCATGGTGAATATGCTGGCATCGGTTACTGCCGGCGTGGCTAACTGAAAAGGTGAGCTGCTCAAAAACAACTTGAACACCATCTCAAACAGTTATAGTTATTATCTGCCGTCCCCGGCTAAATCCTCTCCCAACCTTGAGTTGGTGATGATACCGGGGGGTATGTTATTTTTTTAATTATAGTCGCTATGTCAGTCTATCCGCCAGAAACAGTCTTACTGCGTGGGAATTAGTTCAAGGTAGCCAAAAACTTTATGGGGTTTTCAGAGAACAATGTAAAATTGTTCATATCCAGAATAATCGGACTGGCATCAGGGAATTGTTTCATAAATGCTTCAAGACCTTTTGCAGATTTTCGCCTGCCGGATTTGACTTCAATAGCGTAGAGTCGCCCCTGGTAACGATAAATAAAATCGACTTCCGCATTATTCTCACGCCAGTAGAACAGTTCCCCCGGAAGCTGCAGCAGCTGCGCTCCCACGGCCAGTTCAAATACCCGTCCTCGTCTTTCGGGGTCATCGAGCACCCGCGGACCTTCTGTCATAGTATAGAGCGCCGGGCAGGAAACAATAATTTTTGGGCTGGACGAGCGTGTAAGCCACCCTTTTGCCGAATATTTTTCCAAAGGATGGATCAGGAACGCTCCGGCGTATAATTCAATGTAATACTTGATAAGATCGGTATTCCCCTTGTCTTGTAACTGGCCCAACAGCTTGGTGTAGCTGATTTCCTGTGCAGGATAGCGACAGAGAATTTCAAATGCCTGGCGGAACAAGGCAGGATTCCGAACCGTACGATTAAGAAGGATGTCCTTGCCTATAACCGCTTCCACAATCGAATCCTTCAGATATCCGTACCACCGGTCGTAATCTTCCTCGTACGAAACAGAGCCCGGATAGCCGCCATACAAAAGATAGCGATCAAGGTCATAGCCAAAGGCGTTCTTCAACTCGGTAAAAGTCCAATGATAAATTCTGGTCAGTTCGAAGCGCCCCGCAAGGCTCTCCGTAAGACCGGTCTGAATTTGCAGTGAACTTGAGCCGAGCACAACAACACTGATCTCACCTGGATTCTTGTCCCACAATGATTTAAGGGTTTCCGACCAGTTCGGAACCTTCTGGATTTCATCTATGACCAGCAATGCGCCTGCGCCCATCAACCGGGCTTTCTGCCACTGCTCCAGCAACCATGTCCGGTCTGTCACTAACAGATCGTCTGCGTTAGCAAAGTGAGTGTTCTTCGGATAGCGGGCGAGAAGCTGGCGCATACCGGTAGTTTTGCCGACTTGGCGCGGGCCAACAAGCACCTGTATTAGTGGTTGTTCACCGGTAAGCCTTTTTTCCAATTGTTTAACAAAATTTCGTTCATAAAGAATAGTCATAGAGGTAATATATCGTTTTTCACTAGACGTGTCTAGTATTTTTGCTAGACTGGACTAGTATATTTGAGCACCAAACAAGTTCGCGTGTATCCGATCACCAGAATTGAGGCTACAAACATTTTAACTACTTTGTGGAATGGCCTGGGTTTTGATGTAACATCATATTTTTAAAAGAGCGCAAGTTGCGATTCAACGCCTTCAGCAATAATATAGACCCGGCTACGCTTAATCGCCGTTTTTTTCCGAATGATTGAATCGTACAAGACTTGTGCTTCTTCTGCAGAGGGCCGCCAGTATATTTCCCGACCGACCACCCTACCCCCGCTACCCCGTTTCGTCTCGACAGCGTATCCTTCTCCCAAAGCGAGCAATCTGATCGAGTACATTGCCGCCCGCTTGGAAGCTGCATTCATATCTGCCCGGCACAGTTCTTTCAATTTTCCGCCCTCCCCTATTGCCAGTTACTTCTTGGATCCGGTCTCTTTACCCAAGCATAGCAGCAAGCCGTTAACATATTCTGGTGACATACTCTCCAAATCCTGACTGGACCGACCGCGATCTACAAATGTCACCGAAAACGGTTTTGATTGGGTGTTCAGGATATCCCATATACTGATCGTTCCCTCCGGATCCCGAATGATGCGGTACCACCCACGTTTGGATACATGCACACAAAAGGCAGAAACTGCAGCGTGCCCCTGACGATATAGCTCAGCATTTTTACTCATGTGGCTTCGACCTTTGCCTTTTGCTGTAAATACGCTTCCGAGGTTCTTTCAGTTTGGCTGCATACAATGGGTTAATGCCAGGGACTGGGCATAGGAATTCCAACCATTCAGGCCTTCCCAGTGTCCGCAGAACGCTGATCAGTGTCGTAGTAGTTGTATTCTGCCCGGATTCCAGCCGTTTTACCGCATTTAGAGCCACTCCAGAGCGTTCAGCGACCACTCTTTGGTCAAGGTTTCTCAATAAGCGGAGTTGACGGACATTCTCTCCCAGAACTTCAGCCCATTCTTCAGTTGTTCTATAATGAGTTTGGGACACGCTTACCTCGTTTTTCAATATAGACCGCATATAGTATACTATAATAAATAACTCAACTTTCGCACCGACATAATCGGTGGTAACGCGTTTGTCTTCATGGTTTGAGTCAGTTTTTCCATGCCGGAATTAACAGCATCCGTTGGAGCATCGTCGGTATTCCGGCGACAAAGGAGTCCAGCAGCGCCTT
>CAIYDX010000001.1 GCA_903925005.1 uncultured Geobacteraceae bacterium | reverse complement strand
CGGACGCTTGCCGATTCTGGACAGGCGCTTATTTGGACGTCAAAAACCGATAAACTCTGCGATTATTTCAACAAAGTCTGGCTCAATTTTACCGGGCGTACCATGGAGCAGGAGTTTGGAAATGGCTGGGCAGAAGGGGTTCATCCCGATGATTTGCAGCGTTGTATCGACAATTATGTGTCAGCTTTTGACAAACGAGAAACATTCAGCATGGACTATCGCCTGCGCCGTCATGACGGCGAATACCGTTGGATTCAGGATGATGGCTGTCCCCGTTACAATTTGAACGGCAGCTTTATCGGTTATATCGGCAATTGTCTCGACATCACAGAGCGCAAACAGGCAGAAAATGCACTACGGGAGAGCCGTGAAAAGTATAAAGCCAATATGGATAACTCGTTCGATGTAATTTTTTCACTTAACGCAGAAGGCACCTTCCTGTTTGTCTCCCGTGCCTGGGAGCGGCATTTCGGCTATCCCATTAAAGAAGTTCTCGGGAAGAATTTTGCCCCTTTCGTCCATCCTGACGATATCGCCCCCCTCACCACATATCTCGGAAAAGTAATCAGTAGCGGAAAAAGCAAGACAAGCCCGCCATATCGAGTAAAGCGCAGCGATGGTACCTGGCGCACCTTTACTGCCAACGGTTCCCGGTATGCAAATACTGATAACGAGTGGCAGTTTATAGGTGTCGCCCACGACAACACCGATCAGCTTGCGGCAGAGCAAAACTTGCTGCAGGCGAAAGCCGCCGCTGAATCTGCCAACATCGCCAAGAGTCAGTTTCTTTCGACCATGAGCCACGAAATCCGCACTCCGATGAACAGTGTTCTCGGTGTAATTCAACTGTTGCAGCAAGACGAACTGACCGAGGAACAGCGGGAGTTAACTGAAATAGCCATGCAATCAGGCAAAAAGTTGGTAGATCTGCTTAACGATATCCTCGACCTTGCTAAAATTGAAGCGGGCAAAATAGAGCTGGAGATAGCCGACTTTGATTTGCCGTCGATGATTTCCGATACCATCAATCTACTGGCACTTCAAGCCCGTGAAAAAGGGTTGCTCTTGACCTCGTCGCAAGACATAGACGTACCATCAGCATTGAAGGGTGACACGGGGCGATTGCGTCAGATCATCATCAACCTGGTTGGCAACGCTATTAAATTCACCCCCAAGGGCACAATAACTCTGCACATTCAAAAATGTAGCGAAGATGCACACTCTACCACCCTCTGCTTTGTCATCCATGATAGCGGTATAGGCATTGCGGCTGACAAGTTGGAGCACATTTTTGAGTCATTTACGCAGGCAAACGGCTCCACTACGCGAACCTACGGCGGCACCGGATTGGGGCTGGCGATTTGCAAGAGTTTGGTAGAGTTAATGGGCGGCACTATCAGTGTCGAGAGTAGTGACGGAGGAGGTTCAACGTTTCAGTTTACGGTAGTGCTGGAAAATCAGGTTGAGGCATCGCTCCTACAACCATCATTTTTGGAAGAAACCCATAGAGAGCCTTTTAACGCCAGCGGAATCCGCATCCTGTTGACAGAGGACGACCCGGTCGCCCAGAAAATAGTATCCAAGCTGCTACAAAGTTGTGGTTATCTGGTAGATGTGGTTTGTGACGGCAAAGAGGCAGTAGACGCTCTTGTGAAAAATGATTACGCATTGGTACTGATGGACTGCATGATGCCGGAAATGAATGGGTATGAAGTCACTGCTGTCATCCGCGATCCGGCTTCAGAGGTGCGCCGCCATGACATCCCGGTGATTGCGCTCACTGGAAATGCCATGAGGCAGGATTGCGACTACTGCCTTGCAGCCGGGATGGACGATCATCTTACCAAACCGGTGCTGTTTCCTGATCTGCTTGCTATGCTGGAGAAGTGGTTGAAGGGGGAAACGAAATGACTATGACAACCAAACCTCTAACAGCCCAAGATCTACGCCAGCGTGCCGAAGAGTTATTTCGAGCGAGCGAGAACCTCATCCCAGAATTGACCTCACCGGAGGAAATTACACAACTCCTCCACGAACTGCGGGTACATCAGATAGAGCTTGAGATGCAGAACGAAGAACTGCGCTGTGCGCAAGCTGACCTGGATGCCTCACAGGCTCGCTACTTTGACCTGTATGATCTGGCTCCGGCAGGTTACATGACCATCACCAATAACAATATGATTCAAGATGTCAATCTTGCTGCAGCCACTATGTTTGGTGTCGCCCGGAGCCTGCTCGTCAATGAGGGAATCAGCCGGGTACTGCCAAGAGAGAGCCAGCTCATCTTCTATCAACATCTCAAGCAGTGCATTGACGCAAACTCGGCGCAGGATTGGGATATGCGCCTGGTGCGCGCTGATGGCGATCAGTTCTGGGCGCATCTGCAGGTTACTCCAGGGCAGAACGGAGAATACTGGCTTATTATTAACGACATTACAGAGCGCAAACTTTCCGAAGAAGCCCTGCGTGGAAGCGAAGCGCGATACAGGGCTTTGACCCAATCGGCTAACGATGCCATCATAACGATAAACGGTGACAGTGCAATTGTAGGATGGAATTTAAGTGCTGAGGGCATGTTTGGGTATCCAGAGGTCGAAATCCTCGGGCAACAGCTAACCGTTATTGCTCCTCAGAGATTTCATAATGAACATTACAAGGGTTTTAAGCGAGTACAGGAGGGGGGGAAATCGCTTATTATCGGGAAGACACTTGAGGTGGTTGGGTTGCGTAAAGATGGCAGCGAATTTCCTTTGGAACTTTCTCTTTCGCAATGGGATATTCCAACAGGTCGCTTTTATACCGGTATTATCCGCGATATTTCAGCACGCAAATATGCTGAAGGGGCTAAACTTGCGCTCGAACAGCAACTTCAGCAAGCTCAAAAGTTGGAGAGTCTGGGAGTGCTTGCTGGCGGCATTGCCCATGACTTCAACAACATTCTGTGTGTAATCATGAGCAATTGTTCACTGGCACAACTGCAACCGCAAATGACAGGTGAATTACTCCCCGAGATAGATAAAGCCGCCCAACGTGCAGCGGATCTCTGCCGCCAGATGCTTGCCTATGCCGGGAAATCGTTGATGACCATGAAGCAGGTCAAGATGACGGCTCTTGTAGATGATATGATCAAGATGTTGAAAGCGACGATCAATCAGAAGGTGATCATCACATCCGATCTTTCGGCAAATATACCCTCCATCCGGGGTGATGCCAGTCAGTTACGACAGATAGTCATGAATTTAATCATCAACGCATCAGAGGCTATTGGCGAGGAAAACGGGGATATACGTGTCTCGCTTACAGAAACTACGGTTGTCGAAGGGACATCTAATAAAGATCATATCGGCAAGAGTATTCCGGTTGGTCGATACGTCTGCCTGGAAGTGACTGATAACGGTTGTGGCATGGACGATGACACCAGGCAACGTGTTTTTGAACCTTTTTATACCACAAAATTTACCGGACGGGGTCTCGGTATGTCGGCGGTACTCGGTATTATCACAGCCCACAAGGGAGCTTTACGACTCACCAGTCAACAAGGTACAGGAACAACTTTCAAGGTGTATCTGCCTGTTCAGAACGATGAGTCAGCAGGCGATTCCCTACCACACGTTTCTTTAGTGCCATGGCAGGGTAGTGGTACGATACTGTTGGTTGAAGATGAACCACAGCTTAGTATGGTTGCTAAAGCCCTTATACAAGCACTTGGATTCTCCGTTATGGAAGCAGCAAACGGCAAAGAGGCATTGGAGTTGTATCAGAAAAACGCTGAATGCATTACTCTTGTTGTGACTGACATCGGTATGCCGATAATGGATGGGTATGAATTATTCAGAAAATTAAAAGATATGGCTCCGGAACTTCCGATAATCATCTCCAGCGGTTTTGGAGACACGCTTGTTTCTTCACGGATTGCAACGGGAGAGGCAGCAGGAATTTTGAGCAAGCCGTATAGTTTTGATAATTTGCGTGAGGTGCTGAAGTCAGTTGTGGAATGTAGCCAGAAGATAGTTTAAGAAATGTTCTTATTTCAAACATATCGGAGGAAACCATTATGAAAATTCAAAAAATTATCGCCGTGCTTTGTATTACTGTGTTGTTCTCCTTTTATGGGAGCATGGCGGGAGCAGGTGACAGCTCTTCCAGCACCTCTGCCTTCAGTGAAGCTGAAGCTCTGAACCTGGCCCAGGAATGGGCATCACGTGTAAGTCAGGCTGATAGTGCCGAACTTGAAAAGTTATTACACGACAAGTACACGCATATCCACGCAACGGCACTGGTTGAGTCCAAAGCGCAGTTCCTTGAGGCTTTCAAAAACGGATCACGAAAATATGACCCGATCAAAATAGAAGATCCGAATGTCCGGGTCTTTGGCGGCAGTGCCGTGGTAACGGGAAGATTTAACCTGAAGGCGTTTGTCCGTGGGAAAACCATTGAGGGTGTCAACAGGTTCAGTCTTGTACTTGTCAAGTCAGTGAACGGTCTGCAGGTCGTTTCTTTTCAGGCAACGGGGATTCCACAGCAGAAATAGAACCGGCAGCGACAAAACAACGTCAAAGGCGGGCGGACCCTCTGGGGCCTAATTGTCACAGACCGCGCGCCAACAAGGGTACATGCCATGCTGACAGTCAACCAGAACGTCCCACTGATACTGCTTGTTGAAGACGATGACAGCCATGCCGCGCTGATGAAAATGTCACTTCAAGATGCAGTGGAAGAGTATCGACTGGAACATGCCGTGACCCTGAAGGAGGCACGGGCAGCCATAGATAGGCAGGCCCCTGATCTTGTCCTGACCGATTACCGATTGCCTGACGGTGACGGCAGCGAACTGGTGGCAACAGTGAAGGGACTCTGTCCGGTTATTTTGCTGACATCACAAGGCAACGAGCAGGTGGCGGTAGACGCCATGAAGGCCGGGGTGTTGGATTACGTGATCAAGTCACCGGCTGTTTTTTCCGGAATGCCTCGCATCGTTCAGCGCGGTTTGCGTGAATGGGCACTGATTCAGGAGCGGAAAGGTGCCGAGGAGGAGCGCCAACGGCTGGAGCGCCATCTTCTACATATCCAGAAACTGGAGAGCCTAGGGACTATGTCCGGGGGTATCGCCCACGATTTCAACAATCTGCTGCAGGCGGTGCTTGGCAATCTCGAACTTTCCCTCATGAAACTGCCACCGGATGCGCCGGTGCGCAATCTGCTGAAGCAGGCGGTCAATGCGGCCGAACGTGCTGCCAAACTGAGCGGTATGATGCTGGCCTATTCCGGTAAGGGGATATATTCCATCACGGAGCAGAATCTGACCGGACTTATTGAAAAGAATATCACCATGCTGGCAGCCGCGATCTCAAAGAGTATAACGTTTGACCTGAAGCTTGACCAAACTCTGCCGCCGATCATGGCCGACGGTGATCAGATCCGGCAGGTGCTGATGAATCTGATCATCAACGCATCCGAGGCGATCGGCAACACCAACGGCACAATTACCCTTTCAACAGGTGTTCAGGAGTTTGACCAGAAAGTTCTCAATTCCAGCAGACTGGAGGAAAAACTGGCTGCCGGTCGTTATGTCTGGATGGAGGTCAGCGACAGCGGTTGCGGTATGGATGCGAAAACACGAGATAGGCTCTTCGATCCGTTTTTTACCACCAAGTTCACCGGTCGCGGTCTGGGAATGTCGGCTGCACAGGGGATCATTCGTGCTCACAAAGGTGCAATTCTGGTGGAGAGCGGTTCCGGCGTCGGCACTATTATTCGAGTGTTGTTCCCGATTGCAGCCGGTTTACAGATAGAACAGGCAGGCGTTGCGACAGCGGTTGCTGCTGTCCGAAATTCAGGCGTTGTTCTGATCGTGGATGATGAGGAAATTGTCCGTAGTGTTTGTTCAGAAATGTTTTGTGAGCTTGGAGTTGAGGCAGTAACGGCAAACGGTGGCGAGGAAGCACTGCGTATCTTCCGGGAGCAGGGCGAGCGGATCAGCCTGGTGCTGCTGGATTACAGCATGCCTGGTATGGATGGCATTGCTGTCTTCAGGGAATTGAGAATAATCCGTCCGGACATCCGGGTTCTGCTCGCCAGTGGCTACAGTGAAGAAGAGGTGGCAGAGCGTTTCAAAGGGCTGAGACTGAATGGATTTATCCAGAAGCCGTTCAACCTGAAGCGTCTTGGGGATGAAGTGAAAAGGGTGCTGGAATGGTGAAGGGTGAATGTTAGTAATCAGAGTGTTTAGGAACTGTAAAACAATAAGTAGAACAAATAGCCGTTAGTGGTGAAGTCGTGAGCATGTCGAACGATCGAACCATGTGAAACATCCCTACGACAGGCTCAGGGCGAACGGCGGGAAGTGCCATGTAATTTTTTTACAACTCCTTAGGCAAAGCGGTCATCGGCGGAGGAAGTCAGCATGAACATTAATTTCTTTCAGTGGCGCTCGATAAAGACAAGAGTGATTCTCTTAACTCTGGCCACTTTCGTGATCGGCATTTTGATACTAACGTTCTACGTCAGTCGGGTTTTGCGTGAGAAGATGCAACGCGTATTGAGCGCACAACAGTTCTCTACAGCTTCTTTTGTTGCCGATGTGGTGAATGACGAGCTGGACGACCGGTTTAATACGCTGAAAGCAATTGCCAAACAAATTAGTCCGACGGTATTGGGCAATACAGCGGCCTTGCAGGCACTCATTGAACAGCGACCAGTTCTCCCGCTTCTATTCAACAGCGGCACCTGGGTCAGTCGTCAGGACGGCATCGCTATCGCTTCGCTCCTGCCAAAACTGATCGGTACAAATTACTCCGACCGGGAATACTTGATTACCGTCCTCAAAGAGGGGAAATCTGCGATTAGCAAACCGATCACAGGCAAGGTAATGAAGGATCCGATTATTGTTATGGCGGTGCCTATTCGTGATGCGCAGGGCAAAGTGATTGGTGCCCTGGCGGGTGTGACTGATCTCAGTAAACCCAACTTTCTGAACAAACTTTCCGGAAGCCGCTACGGAAAGACCGGCGGCTATATCATTGTCGCGCCACAATACCGGCAGATTATCACTGCCTCAGTCAAGAGCCGCGTCATGGAAATCTTACCAACTCCCGGCATTATCCCGACAATGGATCGTTTTATTCAGGGATACGAAGGTTCTGTCGTATTCGTTAACCGATTTGGCATTGAAAGTCTGACTTCAACAAAACGCATACCCACAGCGGACTGGTTCGTGGCGGTTGATCTGCCCACCGCAGAAGCATTTGCCCCGATTCACGACTTGCAGCGACGTATACTGATTATAACGATAATTCTCACCTTTCTGGTGGGTGGCCTGATCTGGTTTGTAATCTCCAGAATGCTCCAGCGTAAGCTTTCACCAATATTTGTTGCTTCGAGAGCGCTGTCAACAATGGCCGATTCAGACCAACCTCAGCAACTCTTGCCAGTCACCAGCCAGGACGAAATCGGCGAACTGATCGGCTGCTTCAATCTTCTGCTGAAAACATTGGGGCAACGAGAACAAGAGCTGCAAAACAAAAACACAGAACTGGAGAGTTTCGCCTACACCGTCTCCCACGATCTGAAGAGTCCGCTCATCACGATACAAGCGTATGCCGGTATGATATTGAAGAATATTGAAACGGGCAAACTTGAACGTGCTCAGGATGATATCAAAAGGATTGAGGGTGCGGCCGGGAGGATGACTTCACTGCTCAATGGCTTGCTGGAACTCTCCCGTGTCGGTAGGGTGATGGGTGAACCGTCCCGGATTGATATGAACCGACTGGTCAGCGATGTTCTGGCGCAACTGACCGGAGTTATCAAGCAGAGTCTGGTTGAGGTTGTGGTGCAACCGAATCTTCCGGCGGTTCTTGGTGATAATAAACGAATTGCACAGGTCGTGCAGAACCTTGTGGAGAACGCGATCAAATGCCGGGGAGATCAGACCGCTCCCCGCATCGAGATAGGTGTGAGACTGGAAGGTAAAGAGAGTATTTTCTATGTTAAAGACAACGGCAAAGGGATTGCCCCGCGTTTTCATGAGAGCATTTTCGAGCTGTTTAAAAAGCTTGAAACCGATAGTGAAGGTAGCGGGGTTGGTCTGGCTCTGGTGAAGCGGATCATCGAGGTGCATGGTGGCCGGGTGTGGGTTGAGTCGGAAGGTGAAGGGATGGGGAGCACATTCTGCTTTACGGTTGGGTCGTAGGGGGGACATGATGAAGACAATACTTATAAAATGCGGCTTGTTCCTGATGCTGATAAACCGGATTAGTGCGCTCGCCGTTTTGCTCTGTGGGGTTTTGATACCGTTGCCTGCCATGGCGGAAAAAACTGTGCCGGTACTTGCGGTCGGCAGCGAAATAGATTTCCCCCCCTACGCCATTGTGGATGCCAAGGGACGTGCCAGCGGTTTTTCAGTGGAACTGCTTGAAGCGGTAGCAGATGCCATGGGGCTGTCCGTCAAGGTAAAGACGGGGCAGTGGCCCGAGGTGCTGGCAGCGTTTAAATCTGGAAAAACCGACCTGCTGCCGCTGGTCGCCCTGTCACCGCAACGGGCCGATATGGCCACCTACACCAAACCGCATACGGTAGCATACGACAGCTTTTTCGTGCGCCGTGGGAGCCCCCCGATCTCCTCGCTGGCTGAGGCGAAAGGCAAGGAAGTGATCGTCATGACTAGCGACGCCGCCCATGAGGCATTGCTTCATTCCGGTCAGCCGGTCAAAATTATCGAGACTAAGACCATTCCCGAGGCGATGCGACTTCTGGCGACCGGCAGGCATGACGCCGTGCTGGTGCCAAAACTGCTGGGGTTGATTGTGTTGCGCGAACTCAAGCTGGAAGGGGTCGTCGAAGCAGGCAAGCCTGTTGCCGACTACAACCGCAAATTTGCCTTCGCCGTTCAGCGGGGCAACACGGAGCTCCGCGATAAACTTGAACAGGGTCTTGCGATTGTTCATACCACCGGGCGTTATGATGCCATCTATAAAAAATGGTTCGGCGGAGTCGATTATCTGGGGCGGCATCTGAAAACAATCATCGTCAACAACTACCAACCCTACACCTTTATGAACGACAAAGGTGAACCGGACGGGTTCAGCGTCGAAATTACCAGGGCTGCTGCCAAAGCGATGGGGCTGGAGCTTGAAATCCGGGCTGACAAATGGGATCAGGCGATGAAAGAGCTGGAAGATGGCAGCATTGATCTGCTCCCGATGATGGCACATTCCACTGAACGGGACAAAATATTCGATTTTTCCGTGCCGCATACCATCGCCTACGATGCGATTTTCCTCAAAAAAGGGAATTCTGACCTCCGTACGCTGAATGATTTGAGCGGGAAAACCGTCATCGTCATGAACCGGGACATCGCCCACAGCTATCTCCTTTCGAGCGGTTTATCCAAAACAATGAAGCTCACTCTGGTTGATTCGCTGCCGGAGGCGTTGAAGCTGCTTTCCTCCGGCAAAGGGGATGCCGCCATCATGCCGAAACTGGTCGGCATCGTTACGGCAAAGAGGCTGAATCTTTCAGAGATCGAGACATCACCTCAGCTTGTTGATGCTTATACACGCCCATTCAGCTTCGCGGTTAAGGAAGGTAATAAGCCGCTGTTGGAGCGTCTCAACCAGGGCTTGAACATCATCAAAAGCTCCGGAGAGTATGATGTCATCTACAAAAAATGGTTCGGAGCGCTGGAAGATCCTCATCTGGAGTTGAAAACGGTTCTAAAATATGGGGCGGTTGCTGCAGCGTTCCTGATGGTCTTCTTTATTTGGAATATCATGCTGAAGCGGCAGGTAAGGTCCAAAACAGAGCACCTTGAAAAGGAGATTGCCGAGCGCAAGCTGTTGGAAGAGGAGCTCCGTTTCCAGAGTGAAATCATGTCAAATATGGCTGAGGCAGTCTATCTTATAAGGATGGAAGACGGCGTTATTGTCTATGCGAATTCAATTTTTGAAGAGATGTTCGGCTACGGAAAGGATGAATTGATCGGGAAGCATGTTTCTGATGTAAATGACCCCTCAGAGAAAATCCCTGAAGAAACAGCCAGGGAAATAATGGGCATTCTTAGTGAAAAAGGAGCCTGGCAGGGAGAAGTAAACAACATCAGGAAAGATGGAACGCCATTCTGGTCTTATGCAAATGTTTCCCTGTTTGAACATTCAAAATTCGGGAAAGTTCTTGTCTCAGTCCATACGGACGTTACCGAGCGCAAAAAAATTGATGAGATGCTGCGTGACAGCGAGGAGAAGTATCGTCTCCTGGTTAACAATCTTTCCTCCGGCGTGGTTGTCCATGCCCTGGATTCCTCAGTCATTTTCTCCAACCAGATGGCTTCAACCCTGCTCGGCCTCAGCAAGGATCAGATGCGGGGGAAAGATGCCATGGATCCAGCCTGGAGCTTTCTTCGGGAAAACGGGACACCAACTCCCCTTGCTGAATATCCGGTCAACCGGGTGCTGTCATCAGGCGAGCCGATCGCCAATCATGTTCTGGGGATTCGCCGCCCTGATCTGGCTGAACCGGTCTGGGTACAGTGCAACGCTTATCCTGTTAGCGCTGCAGATGGCACACTGCTGCAGGTTGTCGTTACCTTCTCTGACATCACCGGGCTTAAAGTCTATGAAAAAAATCTCCAGCAAAAAAACGCCGAACTGGAACGTTTCACCTACACCGTCTCTCACGATCTGAAGAGCCCGCTCATTACCATAAAGGGCTTTGCCGGTTCTCTGGAGAAGGATCTTGCAAATGGCAACTACGAGCGGATGGCGCGAGATTTGAAGCGGGTCAGCGATGCTGCCGACAGGATGAACGACCTGCTGCGTGATTTGCTGGAACTCTCGACAATAGGCCGGATTATTAACACTCCGGACGCGGTGGATATGAGCATGTTGGTGGCTGATGTGCTGGCGCAACTGGCCGGACCTTTGAAGAATCGCAACCTGACAGTTGACGTGCAACCTGGTTTGCCAGAGGTTTCATGCGACAAGCGGCGCATGGCTGAGGTGCTGCAGAATCTGCTTGAAAATGCCATCAATTACATGGGTGAGCAGGCAGAGCCGCAGATACAGTTTGGCATGCGGGAAGAAGGCGGAGAAAACATCTTCTTTGTGCAGGACAACGGCATCGGTATTGACGAGAAATTTCACCGGATCATCTTTGGTCTGTTCAACAAACTGGATGCCGAAAGTAGCGGTACCGGGGTTGGTTTGGCGATAGTGAAACGGATCATTGAGGTGCATGGCGGCCGGGTGTGGGTGGAGTCGGAAGGTGAAGGAAAAGGGAGTCGGTTTTGTTTTACAGTGGATCAACCGAATTGAGCACAGTTCTGTGCCGTCGAAACAATGCCGAGTGATGTTCAAACATGAACGGAGAGACTACAATGCCAACGGCTTTGCGCACCATGTACATCTTCATTCTGCTGGTTTTTGTCATCATGCTAAATCCGCAGCATGCTGACGCAAGACGAGCCGTCAGGGTCGGCATATACAACTTCAAGCCGATGGTCTATGCCGATACCGACGGATCCTCTCACGGTTTCGTGGATATCCTCAATCATGTTGCAAAGAAGGAAAACTGGGATATGCAGTACGTTCCCGGTACCTGGCAGGAGGGACTGGAGAGGCTCAAGAACGATCAGATCGACCTGATCCTTTGCGTAGGCTATACCGAAGGCCGTGACAAAGTCATGGACTTTCCGAAAGAGTTCCTACTGCTGGATTGGGGTCTGGTATACAAGGCAAAAGGCTCAACCATAAACACCATAATGGATCTGAACGGCAAGAGCGTCAGCGTCCTCAAAGGGAGCGTTTTTGCAACAGGGTTCCAGGAGCTTGTCAAGCAGTTCAATATACATGTGCAGATACTGGAGATGAACCAGGTAAGTGATGTTTTCACTGCAGTTGACTCTAAAAAAGCCGAGGCAGGAGTGACCGCCAACATTTCCGGTATCCTGAATGAAGCGGGACACAGTGTAGAGCGGACTTCGATCATCTTCTCTCCGGTCAAATTGGGGTATGCCGTTAACCAAAACAAAAACAGCGACCTGATAGCAGCACTGGACCGGGAAATTGCTGTATTGAAGGCAGACCAGGCGTCAATCTATCACCAGAAGCTGGAAAAGCTGCTCGGCAAAAAGGGCACCACGATCCCGAAAGAGGCATACTGGATACTAACCGCTGTTGTGGTCGTGCTGCTCCTCGCCATTGCATTCATCGTTCTCCTCAAGCGGCAGGTGAAGGAAAAAACTGAACATCTTGAAGCTGAGACTGACGAACGCAAAAAGGCGGAGGAGTTGATAAAGGCAAGTGAGGAACAGCTCAGAGCCATTATGGACAACACTGATTCTGTGATTTACATGAAGGATATTGAGAGTAAATATATCACTATAAATCGCAGATTTGAGGAACTTTTCAAGGTAAGCCGCACGGACGTCCTGGGGAAAACCGACTATGACATATTCCCTGCAGAAATAGCCGCTGTCTTTAAGGAAAGCGACCATACTGTGCTTAACCTCGGCAAACCATTGTCACTTGAGGAAATAGCTCCTCAAGATGACGGGTATCATACCTATGCTTCCGTAAAGTTTCCGTTGTTTGGTGCGGATGGAAGACCATTCGCAGTATGTGGCATTTCCAACGACATCACCGAACGCAAAAAAGCGGAAGTGGCCTTAGCAGAAAGCGAATATCGTTGGAAATTTGCATTGGAAGGAGCCAGGGACGGTGTCTGGGATTGGAACATTCAGACAGGCGAAGCGTTCTACTCGCAACGTTACAAAGAAATGCTCGGGTTTACAGAAAATGAGATCGGTAACACATCTGATGAATGGTTGAAGCGTATTCACCCGGAAGATGCCCCAGTGGTGATGACTGCACTACAGCCGTATCTTGATGGCAAAGCAGGGTCGCCCAGGGTTGAGTTTCGCATGATGAGCAAGGATGGTAGTTGGAAATGGATAGTTGGCCGAGGAATGATAGTCAGCCGTGACAGTGACGGAATACCGTTGCGTATGATTGGCACAAACACCGACATCACCGAGCGCAAGTCTGAAGAAGAACAAATAAAAAGCCTTACGCAGCGTCTCCTGTTGGCCACCTCATCAGCCCTCTTAGGTGTTTGGGATTGGAACGTCAAGGAAAATACCATGGTCTGGGATGATCGGATGTTTGAGCTATACGGGATTACACGAGATGCCTTCCCCAGCAACATCGACGCATGGATGAATGGCCTGCATCCGGAGGACAAGGAAACTGCTATTGCTGAATGTCAGGCGGCTTTGAAAGGAGAGAAGGAGTTCGATACTGTATTCCGCGTCCTCCAGTCGGACGGGACGGTGAAGCATCTTAAGGCTAACGGCTTGGTGATACGAGGAACGGACGGTTGCGCAGAGCGTATGCTCGGCATCAATGTTGATATTACCGAGATCAAACACGCGGAAAAAACATTGCGGGAGAGCGAAGAGCGCTTCAAAAAAATGTTCAGAAACCATAGCGCCGTGATGCTGCTGATAGAGCCTGAATCCGGCGTAATCATCGATGCAAACCAGGCTGCTGAAGAATTCTACGGCTATTCGCACGAAGGGTTGCTGTCTATCAACATCAGTCATATCAATACGCTCTCTCCTGAGCTTATTGCTGCAGAAAGGCATGCTGCTATTGAAGAAAAGCGCAATCATTTCATATTCCCGCACAGACTTTCAGATGGCACGATCCGCACGGTGGAAGCGTATTCAACCCCAATTACGGTTAATAATTCAACAGTGCTTTTCTCTATTGTTCAGGACATCACCGAGCGCAAAAAAGCCGAACAGGAACTGCTGGCCAAAAACACCCAAATGGAACGTTTCACCTACACCGTCTCACACGATCTGAAGAGCCCGCTCATCACCATCCAGACCTATGCCGGAATGATTTTGAAAGATATGGAAGCGGGCAGGCATGAACGCGCCATGGGGGATATGAAGAGGATTGAGGATGCGGCTGGCAAGATGAATGCTCTGCTGGGCGATCTTCTGGAACTGTCCCGCGTCGGCAGACAGATGAACGACTTTTCCCTGATTGATATGAACCGTCTGGTCAAGGATACGTTGTCGCAATTGGCAGGGCCGATCATGGAGAACCGGGTAGAAATGGTGGTTCAGCCGGATCTTCCCACGCTGCATGGAGACCATATACGCATTGCCGAGGTGGTGCAGAACCTGATTGAGAATGCCATCAAATACCGGGGAGACCAGGAAGCGCCTCGCATTGAGATAGGTGCGAGACAGGAAGGTAAAGAGATCATTTTCCATGTTAAAGACAACGGCAAAGGGATTGACCCGCGTTTTCATGAGAGCATCTTTGGTCTGTTTAAAAAACTGGATGCCGACAGCGAAGGCACCGGGGTTGGTCTGGCACTGGTCAAGCGGATCATCGAGGTACATGACGGCAAGGTTTGGGTGGAGTCGGAAGGTGAAGGAAAAGGGAGTCGTTTTTGTTTCACAATAAAGGAGGCGACAAAATGAACGGTGAACCGCTGACAATTTTGTTGGTAGAGGACAACCCTGACCACGCCGAGCTGATAATTCGTAACATGGAGGATTTTCAGGTGGCTAATACCATCAACCATGTCAAAGATGGTCAGGCGGCGCTGGATTACCTGTACGGGCGGGGTATATATGCCGACAGAAAGCAATTTCCTATGCCGCATCTGATGCTGCTGGATCTGCGCCTGCCCAAGGTCGACGGGCTTGATGTTCTGAAAGAAGTCAAAACCGATGAGGCCCTGCGAGCTTTGCCGGTGGTGATCCTGACCACCTCAGATGCCGAGCGGGACATGGCGATGGCCTACGAACATCATGCCAACAGCTATGTGACCAAGCCGATGAATTTTGATGACTTCAGCAGATTGCTGAAGGCTCTCGGGTTCTACTGGCTGGCGTGGAATAAGCACCCGTGGTGAAAAAAGAAGGGGCAAGGGGCAAGGAGAAGCAAGGGGCAAGGAGAAGCAAGGGGCAAGTAAAGGCTATTGATCTTCCTTGACCCTTGACCCTTGACCCTTGACCCTTGACCCTTGACCCTTGACCTTTGACCCTTGACCTTTGACCCTTGACCTTTGACCTTTGACCTTTGACCCTTGACCCTTGACCCTTGACCCTTGACCCTAAAAAAGGAATTCCCATGCTGACAGACAACCCCATAGTGCCATTGATACTGATTGTTGAAGACGACAACAGCCACGCCCTGCTGATCCAACGCTCTTTTGAAGATGTTTCTGACGAGTATCGTCTGGAGCGGGTCGGTACCATACGAGCTGCGAAAGCGGCCATGGAACAGCATCCTCCAGCTCTTGTCCTGTCTGACTATCAACTGCCGGACGGGGATGGCAGCGAGATGGTTACTCTGGCTGCCGGAGCATGTCCGGTTATCATGATGACATCGCACGGTAATGAGCAGATTGCCGTTGAGGCCATGAAGATCGGCGCCCAGGATTACATTGTAAAGTCAGCGGAAACTTTTGAGGCGTTGCCACGCACCATGGCGCAGGCGTTAAAGGTCTGGTCGCTGATTCAGTCACGCCTGCTGGCATTGGAAACAATTGAGAAGAGCGAACAGAGATTCCGATCTTTTGTTGAAAATGCCAACGATGTTCTTTTCACACTGACACCAACAGGGGTCTTTACCTACATTTCACCGCAGTGGCACGACTTTACCGGCTATGAACTCAGCGAAACTATCGGTCAGCCGTTCCTCCCGTTTGTCCATGCCGACGATATTGCCGGTTGTCTCGAATTTCTGCAAAAAGTCATAGAATCCGGCGAAAGACAAAGCGGCATTGAATTCAGGGTGCTGATCAAGGATGGTACATATCAGTGGTACACGGTAAATGCATCCCGCTCAAAAGATCCTGACACCGGTATGGATATACTTGTCGGTATCGGCCGTGATATCACCGCACAAAAACGAGCCGAAGAAGAGAAAGCCAAGCTTGAAAGCCAGCTCCAGCAGGCACAAAAAATGGAATCGGTCGGCCGGCTGGCCGGCGGTGTGGCGCACGATTTCAATAACATGCTCAGTGTCATCCTTGGTCATGCCGAATTGGGGTTGATGCACCTTGATCCGACCCACCCGGTCTGCGTCGACCTGAAGGAAATCAGTAAAACCGCAGAACGTTCCGCCGATCTGACCCGGCAGTTGCTCGCCTTTGCCCGCAAGCAGACTGTTATGCCAAAAATCATCGACCTCAACGAATCCGTCACCAGCATGCTCAAGATGCTGCAGCGGTTGATCGGGGAGGATATTCATCTGACCTGGCAGCCATCGCCTGATCAGTGTCAGATAAAGATGGACCCCTCCCAGATCGACCAGATTCTGGCCAACCTCTGCGTCAATGCCAGAGATGCCATCGAAGATACCGGGCGGATCACCATCGAAACCGGTACCTGCTCCATTGATGCCGACTACTGCGCTGCTAATGCGGAAGCAACACCGGGTGACTATGTCCGCCTGGTCGTCAGTGACGATGGTAACGGCATGGACAGGGAAACAATAGCCCACATCTTTGAGCCGTTTTACACCACCAAGGAGTTGGGCAAGGGCACCGGTCTCGGACTGGCCACTGTTTACGGTGCCGTCAAACAGAACAACGGCTTTATCAACATCTACAGTGAACCGGGTAAAGGGACGACCTTCTCGATCTATTTGCCGCGCAACGATGCGCAGCTCCTCCGGAAACAGGCGGAAGCTGCTGTTCAAACCGTTTCGCGCGGTCAGGAGACCATCTTGCTGGTGGAAGATGAAGCTGCCATACTGCACATCACCTCACTGATGCTGGAAAAGCAGGGCTACACAGTCCTGAAGGCGAATACTCCCGGCAGGGCGATAGAACTTGCCCGGGAACACCCTGGCGAAATACACATGCTGATGACCGATGTGATCATGCCGGAGATGAACGGACGGGATCTGGCGAAGAACATCCTTACAATCCACCCCGGCATGAAGCGTCTGTTTATGTCCGGTTATACCGCCGACGTTATCGCCCACCACGGTGTACTCGATGAAGGGGTGCATTTCATTCAGAAGCCGTTCTCGCTGCAGAATATGGCGGCTATGGTGCGGGAAGTGCTGGATAAACCTTAGTGGCACGACGTGTTGATCCCTATGTTTCAGAAACAAGTCCATAACTGCGAGGTGCCACCATGAAATTCTCTGAACTCGTAAATATCGACGAATTGCGGGGGCTCTGCGAGAGCTATACCGCTAACACCAGTGCAGCGGGTGTATCTGCCGGTTCAGGAGAATGCCGCTGCCGAAAAAAAACCGCAGCAGGTAAGCAGTGCAAAACAGTGGCAGGGGAGCGGCACCGTCATGCTGGTGGAAGATGAGACTCAACTGCTTGTCGTTGCAAAGGATATGCTGTCAACGCTTGGCTTCACGGTCCTGGAGGCGGTAAATGGCCGGGAGGCACTGGAATTGTATCAACAAAACGCCGCCAGGATGACGCTGGTGGTGACCGACATCGGCATGCCGGTCATGGATGGATACGAATTGTTTCGTAAGCTGAAAGCGCTGAAGCCGGCGTTGCCGATAATTATCTCCAGCGGTTTCGGAGATTCGGAAGTCACCTCGCGGATTCCGCAGGAGGAGATTGCCGGAATGTTCAGCAAGCCGTACCGGTTCAATCAGTTGCGGGAGGTGCTGAAGAGTGTTATTGTGAGAGGGAGCACATAAGCAACCCTCGCCCCGCAAATGTAACAGGCGATGGAAGTGCTTTCAGTAGGCAATTTCAAAATTTCCTACTGAAAGAACTTAATCCTTTGGTTATTTTGTTCCCTTCTGAAGTCACTTCCAGCAGTCAATTTCTACGAATTCTGCGATGAACGCCAATGTTCGCCCGAGCATTACAAGTAGTGCGCCTGCGATGATGATGAGGATGAGCCAGAACATGGTGATTTCTCCTTTTTGACGGTTTTGGTTTGGGTAAAAAAGTCCCCAAGGTTGGATGCCAAGGGGATTTGATGGTGATAGTGAAATATTAGATGCAATTCGCATAAATAAGTGTAGAATCAGTAGCAAACTCTGTCTCAGAAGGATCGCATATGGCAACAATATTGCGCAGACAGACAGACAGACAGACAGACAGACAGACAGACAGACAGAAAACCTCCTCCTGACAAATACTGCTGTCAACAATTATTCTGATTGAAGCCCATATAAACCGGCGTTGCGGCCTTTTCCGTGCGCCGGTTTTTTATTTATACAGGAGAATGTCATGACCACCCTATCCGCCAACGACGTCGGAACCAGCACCACAACTCCCAGGGACTTTTTTACGAACAAGCTCATCGTCTGGTTCGTACTGGCTGTTGGTCTTATGATTAGCCTCCCCGGCATCTTCTACCTCTACAGTTATTCTGGGGATTCTGGGAGATTACCATGACATAACAGAACGCAGACGCTTTGAAGACGAGAAACGGGCTTTAGAGCAGCAACTCCAGCAGACTCAGAAGTTGGAGAGCCTTGGTGTTCTGGCTGGCGGTATCGCCCATGACTTCAACAATATTCTGGCAATCATCGTGGGTTACTGCGGTCTGACAAAGATGGATTATGAATCCGCTGAGAAGAATATCCCCGAAATAGAAAAAGCCGCCGAACGTGCCGCAGCACTCTGCCGCCAGATGCTGGCCTACGCCGGGAAAGCGACGCTTACGCAGAGTCAGGTTAATATGTGGATGCTGGTGGATGAGATGGTTTCCATGCTGAAAGCGACCATCAACCCGAATGTGACCATCCTGTCGGATCTTCCAGCCAATATACCCTTTATCACCGGCGACGCCAGCCAGCTTCGGCAGGTTGTCATGAATCTGATCATCAACGCATCCGAGGCTATAGGCGAGGAACAGGGTAACGTCCATGTATCACTAACAAAGAGGGCGGTTATCGCGGGACAGGCTGAAAGCGACCATCTCGGCAACATCATTATGCCCGGCACGTATGTTTGTATCGAGGTCGCCGACAGCGGCTGCGGCATGGATGATGAAACAAAACAGCGCATCTTCGAGCCGTTCTACACCACTAAATTTTCGGGACGCGGCCTCGGAATGTCGGCAGTACTCGGTATCATTACGGCGCATAAGGGAGCATTACAGCTCGCCAGTCAACCGGGCCAGGGTTCAACCTTCAAACTCTATCTACCCGTCCAGACTGTTGAGCCACTTGGAGAATCATCACTTCAGCAGGCTTCTTCAGCTCCGTGGACGGGGGGCGGCACAATACTGCTGGTTGAGGATGAAGAACAGGTTGTGCTGATCGCAAGAACCATGCTACAGGCGTTGGGGTTCACGATCATTGAAGCATGCAACGGCAGGGAAGCACTGGAGCTGTATCAGAAGAACGCCGCAGAAATCACCCTGGTTGTCACCGACATGGGTATGCCGGTCATGGATGGTTATGCGCTGTTTCGTGAGCTGAAAATGTTGAACCCGAAGCTGCCGATTATAATCTCCAGTGGTTATGGCGAGACAGTAGTTACTTCACGTATTCCACGTGAGGAGATAGCCGGTCTGGTCAGCAAGCCGTATAGTTTTGATAATTTACGGGACGTGCTGAAGTCAGTTGTGGAATGTAGCCAGAAGCAGGCATAACGTTACATTCGGTTCGGCAAAATTCAGGAGAATTTTATGGATAACTGTGTAATCAGGAATACTTTGAATGCTGAGATGAAGGCGCACTATGGTGTAGCGGAAGGTGTAGTGTATAAAGCAGAAGATGGTGAACATGAAAAGGACGGAACGACAATTGTGCATCTGATAGCCCCGGATGGAACCAAAACTGAAATTCCGGTAAATCTGGTTCTGTTTCTTCCGAGGTTTTCTAAATGCTCAAAGGAATTTACGTGACAAAAGCTGCACGAGTTTGACAGATGCCTATCTGCAGTGAAATCCTAAGCACATTCTCGAATAACGAGGGTCTCTTCAGGGTACTCGAATAACCACAGTCAATAGGAAACCTCATCAAGTCTCGTCACCACGCTCCTGCGCACTATTCAGGTCAGACACCCGCCTTTTGAAACTGTAATCCTACTGATCACTCTTTTTGATGTCCCATTTCACTGGATATTTGCTAACTACTCGTCAAGTAGTTTTTTGTGGCAGATCTGCCACAAATTAACACGGATCAGAGAGTATCTTCTCTGATATACTTTGCGAAAAATTGCTGAGTAGAAAGGAGGAGACTTCAATGAGTTTGAAAACTGAAGCGGAACATCTGGAGTCATTGATATGGAGATTGCTTGAACTCGAGCGCGATCTCACTATAGCCGATGTTAAGAACGAATCTGACGCTGAAGAAAACAAGAGTAGGCTGATTTTATACCAAGCTCTATCAAAGCAAATATTTGGTTCAGTGCGCGAAGATCGAAACGGCTGACGCGAAGAAGGCTACCCATATTTGAGTAGCCTTCCGCATTCATTCGGTCAGCGGTGTCGGTTTTAAAGCCCCTTCAGATCCTTGCCTGCGGTAAATTTACCGCTTTTTGATGCGCCAATTTGAATCTCTGCACCTGTCTGCGGATTACGGCCTTTGCGAGCAGCACGTTCTGAAACACCGAAAGTGCCGAATCCAGGGAAAGTGATCTTGTCACCGGCCTTCAATAGCTTTGTGGTAACTGTAATAAACGCCTCTACAGTCTCTGCTGCTACGGTTTTCGGTACATCAAGTTCTGCTGCTACTGCTGCTACGAATTCTGCTTTTGTCATGTTGTCATCTCCTTTTTAGTTTGTGCCATTCTCCGCACTGATAATCACGCGTTTTGCCCATTCAACCGATTTTTGATATCGCTCCATATCGTCAGCGGTGAAACTGCTTCCGCCTGTCATTGCTTGTGATGATTCCAGTAGTGCTTTAATTGCAGCCAGCAAATCACTTTCCAACAACGTCATAGTTGACCCCTTAAAATAGACGCGAATTGTTATCATGAATATTTGCTGCGGTCAACGCTCGTCGAAAATCTCTCTCTTGACATCATCTTTTTGCCTCGCTATAGTTGCCATATGACAACGTATCACTTTTGATAACTATAATGGAGTACCGCATGTCTCTTCCTACTGATCGTCAGAAACAAGTTCTGGATTACATTCAATCGCATATTGATAACGATGGATACCCACCAACACTTCGTGAGATTTGTGCGCATCTCGGTGTGTCCGGAACGGTCTCCGCAATGCGTCATCTCGAAGCTCTGGAAAAGAAGGGCTACATCAAGCGCGATTCTGGCTCCAGAGGCATTGCCTTAACATCTCCGACCTCTGCATCGGCGTTGATACCTGTCGCTGGTACGGTACAGGCTGGTGCGCTTACTCCGGCATTGGAAGATATTACCGGATACCTTTCCGTTGATCGCACGTTACTGTACGGTGGTAAGTTTTTTCTTCGCGTACGAGGTGACTCTATGATCAACGCCAGTATCTGTGAGAAAGACCTGGTGCTCGTCCGTCCTCAACCTACTGCCGAAAACCAAGACATCGTCGTCGCGATGTTTGAAGGTGAAGCAACTTTGAAGCGTTTCTTTCGTGAAAAAGGCAAAATCCGTCTGCAACCTGAGAACACAAGCATGGCTCCGATCATCATTCCAGAAGGCTCCAGCGACGTCACTATCATCGGTAAGGTGGTCGGCGTCTACCGTGACCTGGAGTAAGTTGTGCGAATAAAAGAACCAATAAGGGTTGCTGTGGTCTTCGGACCCGGTCACTCGATAAAGCCAGTCTGGTTTGACTGGCATAACCGTAAACATGATATACTCGAAACGACTTACACTTGGACAGATTTGAAAGGAAGTGCTAAGCGTCTGCATTTCTCCGTACGCGATGAAGGTGGTCTTTACGAATTAACGTACAATACTGCTGAACAGACCTGGGAGCTGAGTCGAATCGAAGGTTACTGAGCATGGAACACCGTACGGTTTTGCACATAGACATGAACGCGTTTTTCGCTTCTGTCGAGCAAGCCAATAACCCAGAGCTACGCGGTAAACCGATTGCTGTAGTAGGTGGTCATGGCCGGACTGTAATCACAACCAGTTCATACGAGGCCAGAGCTAAGGGCGTCAAAACCGGTATGGCAATCTGGGAAGGCAAACGAACTTGCCCGGAGCTGATCATCGTCGTCGGTGACAATCGAAAATACACTCACACGTCCACCAAAATAAACGAGATCTTCCGAGACTACACTCCTGAAGTCGAAGCTTTCAGCATAGACGAAAGCTGGTTGGACGTCACACATTCGCTGTCGATCTTCGGTACAGCCGAGAACATCGCCTACCTAATCAAAGCCCGGATTAAGCATCAATTCGACATTACATGTTCAATCGGCATTGCCCCAAACAAGCTTCTTGCGAAGCTTGCTTCGGACATGCAGAAACCGGACGGCTTGACAGTCATTACTCCAGAGAACGTTGCACGTACACTGGAGCGCATGCCGATTCAGGAACTCTGCGGTGTCGGCAAGAAGATGCAACGGCACCTCAATATGTTGTCAATTTACACCTGCGGTGAATTGGGTCGTACTGACGAGGCTCGATTAACGCGCAAGTTTGGGATAATCGGTAAACGGCTGAAGCAAATGGGGCAAGGCATAGACCACTCGCCGGTTGTTCAATTCGCCGAGGAGGGTGACGTTAAAAGCGTCGGTCACTCAAGCACCCTCGAACGTGATATCTCCGATCCGGCAGAGATACGACGATTTCTGCTGCAGCTCAGTGAGATGGTTGGTAGCCGAGCGAGACGTTACAACGTCAGCGGCAAGACGATCCACTTGTACGTGCGGTACGCCGATTTCTTCTCTTCATGGGGTAAACAGACAACGCTGAAGCACTATATCAACCTTAGTGACGAGATCCATCGCGCTGCGCTAAGCATTCTTGATACGGTCGAACTGGAGCAGCCTGTACGGCTCTTGGGAATCAGCTTGAGTAATCTGAAACATCAGGCCGAACAGCTTCCATTATTCGAGGATGAAAGAAAGAAGCTTTTCGCCACTCAAGCTATGGATAACCTGAACGATCGATTCGGCAGAATGTCAGTGACGTTTGGAAGTCTGTTGCCTGGGAAAGAGAAGTCGGGGTCTCACGTAATTCCACCCAGCTGGAGACCTGATGGGATCAAGAATGTGGATGTGGAGTAGTCTCTTGCGTTGGTGTGTACTATGAAGAAAAGCCGCCCTCATGATAGAAGGGCGGCTTTTCTTTGTTCGTAACTCGGATTCTTGTACAAAAGCGTTCAAATACTATAGGCTAAAACCATTGGAGTTAAATTTAAAAGCTGTAAAGCATGGTCTTGGCAGTTTAATTATTTGAACGTGATGGAGGTTCTGATTTTTTAATTAATTGACAAGAGTTCTGATGGTTGTCAGATTATCTGGACTCGGTTGGTAGGAGGTTTTAAAAATTAATATG